>JBOGXS010000334.1:0-6500 GCA_050693815.1 Thermoleophilaceae bacterium
CGACGAGTACTACACGTACTGGAAGAAGGCCGTCACGCGGACTTTCGACTGGTTCGAAGCAGACGAGAGCTAGAGCGGCGTTCGGCCGGGGGCGGTGTCCGCCGCCCCCGGCCCGGACCGCCCTAGGATTCACCACGTGCCGAACCTTCAGGCCGAGGTGCTCGTGATCGGCGGCGGAGCGACCGGCACCGGCGTGGCCTGGGACGCGGCGCTGCGGGGGTTCGACGTCGTGCTGGTCGAGCGCGCCGACCTGGCGGAGGGCACGAGCGGGCGCTTCCACGGCCTCCTGCACTCCGGCGGCCGCTACGTGGTCAAGGACCCGGTGGCCGCCGCGGAATGCGTCGCCGAAAACGGGATCCTGCGCCGCGTGCTCGCCGACTGCATCGAGGACACCGGCGGGCTGTTCGTGACTACGCCCGACGACGACCCCGCCTACGGGGACCGCTTCTTGGCGGGCTGCCGCGCGTGCGAGCTGCCTGCCGAGGAGATCGACGTGGCCGATGCGCTGGCGCGGGAGCCGCGGGTGAACCCTCGGATCCGGCGGGCGTTCACGGTGCCAGACGCCTCGATCGACGCGTGGAAGACGGTCTCGGCGCTCGCGCGCGGCGCCTCCGCGTACGGCGCTCGCGTGCTGACCTACCACCGCGTGATCGACCTGCACCGCGACGGCGACGCGGTCACGGGGGCGCGGCTGCGCAACGAGCTGACGGGAGAGGAGCTCGACGTCGAGGCCGGCTTTACGCTCAACGCCGCCGGCGCCTGGGCCGCGCAGGTTGCGCGGATGGGGGGGATCGAGGGGGTCGACGTCGTCCCCGGGAGAGGGATCATGATCGCGATGAACCATCGGCTGGTGAACACGGTCATCAACCGCTGCGCGATGCCGGCGGACGGCGACATCCTCGTCCCGATCCGCACCGTGAGCGTGATCGGCACGACCGACATCCGCGCCGCCGATCCCGACGAGATCCCGGTCACGCAGGCCGAGGTCGACCAGATGCTCGCCGACGGCGAGCGCCTCGTTCCGGGTTTCCGGGAAGCGCGGGCGCTGCGGGTGTGGGCCGGAGTGCGCCCGCTGTTCCAGGACGCCAGGGTGGGCGAGGTGAAGGACACGCGCGAAGTCAGCCGGGCCCACGCGGTCGTCGATCACCGCGAGCGCGACGGGGTCGACGGACTGCTCACGATGTCCGGCGGCAAGCTGACCACCTTGCGCCTGATGGCGCAGGACATCGTCGACGCCATGTGCGCGCAACTCCGGACGGACCGGCCGTGCCGCACGCACGAGGTCCCGCCGCCGGTCGACCAGGATGGCGAGCCGTACCGGCTCGGCTCGCGCCTTCGCCGGCGCGAGGCGACGCTGCAGGAGGAGCAGCTCATCTGCGAGTGCGAGCTGATCGGCCGCCGGCGGCTCGAGGAAGCGATGCGCCGGCGTGGCACGGCGAACCTCGACGACATCCGCCGCACCCTTCGCCTCGGGATGGGACCGTGCCAGGGCGGCTTCTGCATCTACCGCGCGACCGGGATCCTGCACGGGCTGGGCGACCTCGACGGGGCGCAGGCCACCGCCTCTCTGCGCAGCTTCCTGCAGGAGCGCTGGAAGGGCGTGTGGCCGATCCTATACGGCGACCAGCTGCGTCAGGCGCGCCTCGACGACTGGATCTTCCAGGGGCTGCTCGACGTCGAGCATCTGCCGGATGGGGAGAGGGCGCCGGGATGAGCCACCACGACGTCGTCGTGATCGGCGCCGGATTGGCCGGCCTGACGGCGGCGCTGCGCCTGGCGGAGGGCGGCGCGCGCGTGCTGCTGCTCGCCAAGGGCGTTGGCGCGACGCACCTGAGCGCGGGCACGATCGACGTGCTCGGCTACGCACCGGAGCGCGTCGAGCATCCCCGCGAAGCCCTGGACCGGCTCGCCGCCGAGCGGCCCGCGCATCCGTACGCCCTGCTCGGCGCCGACGGCGTCGCCGCGGCCATCGACTGGTTCAAGACGCGCGTGGCCGGCGGCTCACTGGCGCCGTACGCCTATACGGGCGGCCTGGAGGAGAACCTGCTGTTGCCGACGGCGGTGGGGGTTCCGCGCCCGTCGGCGGTGGTACCGGAGACGATGGCGGGCGGCGACCTGCGCCGCGATGCGCCGATCTTCGTGGTCGGCTTTCAGGGATTCAAGGACTTCCATCCGGCGCTGCTCGCCGAGACGCTGCGGCGCACTGGCAGGGCCGCGCGCGCGGTCGAGCTGGACCTCGCGCCGGAGGGACGAGCCGACGTCAGCTCGCTCGGCTACGCGCGCGCCTTCGACGACCCGTCCTTCCGCGCCGAGGTCACGGCGCAGCTGGTGGGCCGGCTGCGCGCCGACGAGCGGGTGGCGTTCCCGGCGGTGCTCGGCATCGCCGATCCGCGCGCCGCGTGGGCCGAGCTCGAGCAGCGGCTTGCGCGCCCCGTGTTCGAGATCCCGACGCTGCCTCCGTCGGTGCCCGGCATGCGGGTATTCGCCATCCTGCGCGACGCGCTGCGCCGTGCGGGCGGGCGCATCATCCTCAACGCGAGGGTCACCGGCGCCGAGCGGGAGGGCGGCCGGGTCAGCGCGGTGCGCGTGCGCGTAGGGCTACGCGAGGAGCGCCGGGGCTGCGACTGGGTCGTACTCGCCACCGGGGGGTTCGCGTCCGGGGGCCTCGAGCTCGACTCGCGCTGGACCGCGCGCGAGACCGCGCTCGGCCTGCCGGTCGCCGGGGTGCCGGCGCCGGGCGACGAGCGCTTCACCCCCGGCTATTTCGACGACCACCCGATCGCACGGGCCGGCGTGGCGGTGGACGCCGAGCTGCGACCGGCCGGATACAAAAACGTCCTGGTCACCGGCGCCACGCTGGCTGGTGCGGAGCCCTGGCGGGAGAAGTCCGGCGACGGGATCAGCCTCGCGACCGGGTACCGGGCGGCGGAGCTCGTCGCTGGCGGCGCCCGCCAGCCGGCCGCGGCGAGGAGCTGACGATGGACGTGCTCGGCGACCTGATGCGCGGATCGCTCGACCACTGCGTGAAGTGCACGATCTGCGAGACCTTCTGTCCGGTCTCGAATGTCACGCCGCTCTTCCCGGGGCCGAAGTACGTCGGGCCCCAGGCCGAGCGCTTCCGCGTCCGCGACGAGCCGTCGCCCGACGCCTCGCTCGATTACTGCTCGGGGTGTGGTATCTGCACCCAGGTGTGCCCCCAGGGCGTCCACATCGCGGAGATCAACACGCAGGCGCGCGCGAAGCTCAAGGAGACGAACGGCGTACCGCTGCGCGACCGCCTGCTGGCGCGCCCGACGCTCGCGGGACGGCTCGGCACCCCCGTGGCGCCGATCGCCAACTGGACCCTCCGCAACGGGCTGCTACGTGCGGCCGCGGAGCGGACGATCGGCCTCCACCGCCGGGCACCCATGCCGCGCTTCGCCGGCCGTACCTTCCAGCGTTGGGCGCGACGGCACGCGTCGCCGCCGGGGCAGCGCCGCGTCGCGTTCTTCCACGGCTGCGGCACGAACTACTACGAGCCACGCTTGGGCGAGATGACGGTCGCGCTGCTCGAGCACAACGGGTTTGCGGTCGAGGTGCCGAGACAGGACTGCTGCGGGCTGCCGCTGCAGTCCAACGGCCTCTTCGACGACGCTCGCGGCTACGTCCACCGCCTGGCTGCGCGGCTCGCTCCCTACGCGCGCGAGGGCGTCGACATCGTCGCAACCTCGACCAGCTGCAGCCTGATGCTGAAGCGCGAGGCGCTCGAGATCCTCGGCATGGGGGACGATCCCGCCCTGAAGGTCGTCTCGGAACGCACCTTCGACATCTGCGAGTACCTGCTGGCGATTCACGAGCGCGGCGAGCTGCGAACCGACTTCAGGCCGCTGCGGGAGACCGTCACCTACCACGCCCCCTGCCAGCAGCAGGGCCACGGCATCGGCAAGCCGGCGCTGGACCTGCTTGCGCTGGTGCCGGAGCTGCGCACGATCGAGCTGGACGCGACCTGCTGCGGCATCGCCGGGACCTACGGGCTCAAGCGCGAGAAGTACGACATCGGGATGAAGGTCGGGGCGGGGCTGTTCTCGCAGATCGCCCAAGCCTCGCCGGAGCGTGCGGTGTGCGACTCGGAGACCTGCCGCTGGCAGATCGAGCATGCCACCGGGGTGCGCACGGTCCATCCGGTCGAGATGCTCCACCGCGCGGCCGGGCTCGCCTGAGCGCACCGTGGTCGGCCTCGTCATCGTCTCCCACAGCGCGGCGCTGGCCAGCGGCGTGGTGGAGCTGGCGCGCGAGATGGGCGGCGGCGAGGTCCAGATCGAGGCGGCCGGTGGAATCGAGGACGGGGCGCTCGGCACCGACGCCGTGCGCGTGCACGAGGCCGTCGAGCGCGTCCGCTCTCCAGACGGCGTGCTCATCCTGATGGACCTCGGCAGTGCGCTGATGAGCGCGGAGATGGCGGCCGAGATGGCCGATCCGGACGGCGGCCCGATCCTGCTCTCGGAGGCGCCGCTGGTCGAGGGGGCCGTGGCGGCTACGGCGCTGGCGCGCGGAGGCGCGTCGCTGGAGGAGGTGGCGCGCGAGGCGCGTGGGGCGCTCGCGTTGAAGAGCACGCAGCTCGGGGGCGACGAGCCGGACGCGGGGGCGGTCCCGACGTCGAGCGACCGCGGCGAGGTGCAGGAGTTGCGTCTGCGGGTGAACACCCGGCTGGGCCTCCACGCGCGTCCGGCGGCCCGGTTCGCCGGCGCGCTCGGCGGGATCGACGCCCGCGTCGAGGTCACGAACCAGACTCGCGGGCGCGGGCCGGCGGACGGACGCAGCCTGACCGCCCTGGCGACGCTCGCCGTGCGCCAGGGCGACGAGATCGTCGTGAGCGCTCGCGGCGAGGGGGCCGCCGACGCCCTCGCCGTCCTGGGCGCCCTTGCGGCCGATAACTTCGGCAATCCGCCGGAGGACCGCGACGAGCCCGCCGCCGCCCCCGGCGGCGACGACACGTCTGGAGTCGCTGCGAGCGGCTCGCCCCCGGAACCGGGCACCCGGCTGCGCGGCATTCCGGCCTCGGCGGGGATCGCGATCGGACCTGCGCGGAGGCTGCGGCCGCAGGAGCCGCCCGTAGAGGACGGGCCGGGCGGGACGCCCGCCGAAGAGCGGAGGCGGCTCGAGGCGGCCCGCGCGGCGGTTCGCGGCGAGCTCGAGGATGTGCGCGCCTCGGTGACGGCGCGTGGCGGGGCGGCGGAGGCAGACATCTTCACCGCACACGCGATGCTGCTCGACGACGCCACGATCACCCAGCCGGCGCTGCGCCGTATCGACGAGGGGACGCCGGCCGGGCAGGCCTGGCGCGCTGCGACGCGCGAGGCCGCCGCGGCGTTCCGGGCGCTCGACGACACCTACATGCGCGGGCGGGCGGTGGATGTCGAGGACGTCGCGTCCCGGGTGCTGGCCCGGCTCGCGGGCGTGCCGTCGGGAGTGGCGCTGGAGGCTCCCGGCATCGTGGTCGCCGACGAGCTGACGCCGCGGGAGGCGGCCGGTCTCGATCCTGCCGACGCCTGGGCGATCGCCACGGCGCGGGGCGGAGCCACCGCGCACGCGGCGATCCTCGCTCGGGCACTCGGCATCCCCGCCGTGGTGGGGCTCGGCGGCCCTCTGCTCACGATCGCGGAGGACACGCCGCTGATCGTCGACGGCGAGACGGGCGTGGTCGAGGTCGATCCCGACGCGGCCGCGATCGCCGAGCACGAGGGGCGACGCGCGGCGGCCGAGGCGGACCGGCGCGCCATGCTGGCGCTGGCGGCGGAGCCGGGCTCCCTGCGCGACGGGCGGCGCGTGGGGGTGTTCGCCAACGTCGCCGGTCCGGCCGAGGCGCGCCTGGCCGTCGGCCAGGGAGCCGAGGGCATCGGCCTGCTGCGCACCGAATTCCTCTTCCTCGACCGCGCGGCGCCGCCCACCGAGGAGGAGCAGGCGGGCGTCCTGCGCGAGATCGCCCGCGCACTGGACGGCCGGCCGGTGGTGGTGCGCACGCTCGACACCGGGGCCGACAAGCCGCTGCCGTTCCTGCGTCAGGACCCGGAGGCGAACCCCTTCCTCGGGCGCCGCGGCATCCGGCTGTCCCTCTCCAGTCCCGACCTCCTGCGGACGCAACTCCGCGCGATCCTGCGCGTCGCGGCGGACCACCCGCTGAAGGTGATGTTCCCGATGGTCGCCACGCTGGAGGAGCTGCGGGCCGCGCGGGCGCTGCTCGACGAGGCGCGCGCGAACCTCGACAGCCGCGCGGAGCTCGAGGTCGGCGTGATGGTGGAGGTGCCCGCGCTCGCGCTGCAGGCAGCGCAATTCGCCCCGAAGGTCGACTTCTTCTCGATCGGGACCAACGACCTCGCCCAGTACGTGATGGCCGCCGACCGCGGCAACGCGGCGCTCGCCGATCTGCTGAGCGGCTCGCTGGGCCCGGTGCTCACGCTCGTCGCCGCGGTGACCGCGGCCGCGGCGGCGCACGGCCGCTGGGTCGGCGTGTGCGGCGAGCT
>JBOGXS010000335.1:0-4309 GCA_050693815.1 Thermoleophilaceae bacterium
CCCGGACGCCGTCCTCCAGCGCGGCGCGCACGGTGTGCACCATCAGGACGAAGCCGATCGCCTGGCGCTCGCGGCGCGGATCGCGCCCGGACTGGTAGTACCACTCGTCGCCGCCGAAGCGGAACCCGTACCAGGCGGCCGCGGGCGCGCCGTCGAGGTCCATGGTCCACAGCCGCAGCCAGCCGCGCTCGAGCGCCCGCTCGGCGAAGTCCCGGTGGAACGCCCGCCGGCGCTCTTCGAACGCCACGGACTGGCCTCCCGCCCAGCGCGCCGCGTGCAGCTCGAACAGCGCCTCGATGTCGCGGCCCAGCTCGACCGGGGTCCGGCACAGCCGGTAGCGCAGCTGGTGCTCCCGTTCGAGCTGTCGCTCGCGCCGGCGCACCTGCGCGCGGAAGTTCCTGCTCCGGGACGCCAGGAAGTCCTCGAAGCCATCCCAGCGCACGCGCAGCTCGGGGCTCGGCTGGATGCCGAGCCGGGTGCCCCCCAGCAGCGCGGCCCAGCGCTCGTCGCCCGGCAGCTGTTCGGCCACGAGCACGTGCCCGCGCAGGTCGCCGTCGTGGAGCAGCCGCCTCAGCGCGCGCGCCGTGCGCGCGATGTCGCTCGGGGCGCAGATCGGGCCGAGCCGGTCGCCGGCGCCGTGCCCGAGGAACCGGAGCGCGCGCAGCGGGCACCGACTGGCGAGGTAGAGCGGAAGCAACGCGTAGGGCTCGCCGCCCCCGTCGCGGCAGACGAAGACCGCGAGCTCGCGGCCGGCCCCGTAGTGGCGCCACCAGGTGGAGGCCCACTCCCAGGTCGCGAAGACGTTCCGCGCCCGCCCCGCGAGCGCCTCCCATTCCGCGCGCAGCCCCTCCAGGTCGTCGACGCGCTCCAGTCGCGGGGCGGCCCGCTGCCGCGGAGGCCCGACCGCGTCGACGATCCGGTCCAGGTCGCCGACGCCGAGCTCCTGGTGGACGGGCAGCCCCACCGTCGTGGCCCGTCGCTCGGCGGCGTCGGGGTGGTCGGAGGCGGGGATCGCCGGATGCGTCGCCGACCACAGGTCGAGCGCCTTGATCGAGCGCTCCGCAAGCCGCCCGAGCAGCTCGGGCTTGCGCTCGGCGCGCACCGGAAAGCAGAAAGGCGATGCGCCGTCCGGCAGCTCGCGAAAGGGCTCGGGTACGAGGGCGGCGAGCTCGCGCAGCAGCGTCCGGTAGTTGGCGCGCCGGGCGGCGGCCGCGTCCTGCGCGACGAGGCGCGGGAGCAGCCCCGCCACCGTCGACCACGGCCGGCTGTCGAGCTCGCGCAGCGCGAAGTCCCGCTCGGCGCTGTACTCGCGCCCGCGCGTGACGCTCGCGGCCAGCGACGTGAACGCCCTCGAGCGCTGCGCGAGCCACAGGCCGTGCCGCCGAGCCAGGGCCGGCAGGCCCCGGCCCGGGTTCTCGGACGGCTCCCGGACCCGCCCGTGCGTGAATAGCAGCGCGCCCTCCGGGAGGCCATAGGTCTTGTAGGCGCAGTAGATCGCTACGTCGGCGAGCGCGCCGACGGGCGCGCCCGCGCGCTGCGCCAGCCACGATTGCGCGGCGTCCTCGAGCAGCAGCAGGCCGCGCTCGTCACACCAGTGGCGCCAGCGCACCGAGTCCTGCGGAAAGCCGTTGTAGTGGATCAGGTAGAGCGCCCGCGTGCCCGGCGACAGGAGGCGGTCGAGCTCGCGCGGATCCGGCTCGAGCGTCTCGCCGCCGCGATGGAAGCGCGCCCGGAGGCCGGCGCGAACGAGCGCCTCGACCTCGGACCCGTGGTTGTAGGCCGGAACCAGGACCTCGTCGCCATCTCCCAGCCCGACCGCCTCGAGCCCGTACCAGAGCGCCTGACGGCCGAAGGCGAACACCCCATGCCCGTCCTCGTCGAGCGGGAAGAGAGCTCGTGCGGCGGGTCGCCAGAGCCATACGTCAGGTGGCAGGGGCGGCCACACGTTGAGGAGCGGAGCACGCACGCGAGGATCCGCCAGCAGCATAGGCGGGTCCGGGTCGCGTGGGGGCCTACACTGCGCCCGATGGGCTCGCCCTCGGGGAGAATCGGCCCCTCAGGGGGGCGGCCATCATTCTTCGCCTCGAGCGTCATGACCTACGCGACGTACGTGGCCGTGGCGCTGCTGTCGCTCGTGAACGTCCTGGTGATCGCGCGCGCTCTCGGTCCCACCGGTCGCGGCGACGTGGCATTCCTGACGACGATCGGGGGGCTCACGACCCAGATGTCGCTGATGGGCTTCGAGCAGGCGGCGATGAACTTCGCCGGTCGCGATCCGCGCCTCACCCCCGCCCTGGCCTCGACCTCGCTGCTGCTGGCCGGGGCGCTCGGGGCGACCGCGGCCGGCGTCGTGGCCCTCCTCGTGGCGCTCTTCCCAGGTGTCGCGGGCGATGCCGACCGCACGCTGCTGTGGGTCGTGCTCGCCTCGCTTCCCCTGCTGATCTTCGGCGAGTACCTGCGCTATCTGGCCAGCGCCCACTACAGGTTCAAGGTGATGAACGCCGCCTATCTGCTTCCGTCGGCCCTGAACGCGGCGCTGAACACGACGCTCGCGGTCACCGGCGCCCTGACCGTCGCGGCTGCGGTGGCGATCTGGGTCGCCGGGCAGGTCCTGGCCGCGGGGTTCCTCACCTGGTACGTGCTACGCCGGCTGCACGGCTTCGGACGGCCCGACGGCCCGCTGGCCCGCCGCGGGCTCGGATTCGGCATCAAGGCCCACGCCGGGCGCGTGATGATCTTCGGCAACTACCGGCTCGACCAGTGGATCCTGGGTGGGGTCTCGGGCTCCCGCGAGCTCGGTCACTACAGCGTCGCCGTGGCCTGGTCCGAGGCCCTGTTCTTCCTGCCGCAGGCGCTCGTCAACGTCCAGCGTCCGGACCTGGTGCGCGCGAACCGCAAGGAGGCGCGCGAGTCGGCGGCGATCGTGCTGCGGGCGTCCGTGCTCATCACCGCCGTGCTCGCGGCCGCCATGCTCGCGCTGGCGCCGTTCCTGTGCGTCACGGTGTTCGGCAGCGACTTCGAGGAGTCCGTCGACGACCTGCGCATCCTCACCTTCGGGGCGTTCGGGATCGCCGCGCTCAAGCTGCTTGGCAACGCGCTCACCGCGCAGCGCCGGCCGCTCCTCGAGACGGCCGCCATCGGCGTGGCCTTCGCCCTGGTCGTCGTCCTCGACATCCTGCTGATACCGCCCCACGGCGCCGAGGGGGCGGCCGTCGCGTCCACGATCGCCTACTCGGCGGGCGGCGTGGCCGTCGTGCTGATCTTCGCCCGGGCGCTCGGGGCGCGCCCGCGCGACCTCATCCCGCGACCCCGCGACGTGTCCTGGCTGGCCAGTCGCGTCCTCTACGCGGCCCGGAGGCGCCGTACCCGCGGCGACACCTTCAGGCGGTAGCGGCCGAGCCAGTCGTCGCGCCAGACACCTACTCGTGGCCACTCCAGCGCCCCGCGTTGGCGTGGTCGCGCGGGAAGCGCCGCAGCGGCGGTGTATCCGGCCGCCGCCACCGCGGCCACGACGCGGTCGTCGACGTCGCCGTAGGGGTAGGCCAGCGACGTGCAGGCCCGGCCGAGGTGGTGCTCGCACGCCTCCCTCGACTCGGTCAGCTCCGCGGCGAGTGTCGCGTCGTCCAGCGCGGTCAGGCGAGGATGGCTGCGAGTGTGCGAGCCGATCTCCCAGCCCGCCTCGGCGAGGCTCCGGAGGTCGAGCCACGACGGCGTCCGCAGCTCGTCGTGGTGCTCGCCGCCGACCCAGTGCTCGATGCCCGCCCACGACAGGACGGGCTCGCGGTCGGGAAAGGCGGTAGGCACGAACACCGTTGCCGGAATCCCGAGGTCGGACAGGACCGGCGCGGCCCGCTCGACGACGGAGCGGAAGGCGTCGTCGAAGGTCACGGCGAGCGTCCTCTCCGCGGGCGGCCCCGTGACGGCCTCGGAGAAGGTGGTCCCGACGTAGCCGCGCCCGAGCAGCAGCTCGAGCTGGCGCTTCAGGGCCGCGGGGCGGACCGCGAGCTCGCACGGCCAGCGATCGCTCACCGCGTGGTAGCACAGGACGAGTACGTCGCCCAACGCCCTACCGCCGCGCCACCGCCGCCCGCGGCTCGCGGACGCCGAGACGGACCGCCGCGCGCTCCGCGAGACCCTCGATCATGCCCACGCCGTAGCCGAGGTGAAGAGCCGTGAAGCAGGCGGCCACGGTCGGCGCCAGCGCGAGGTCCTCGCGCCAGGCTCCCTTCAACCCGGCGCAGAGCGCGGCAGCGGCGTACGCCGCTCCCGCCACGGCGAGCGTCCGGCGGGCGCGCCGGCTCGCCGGGGT
>JBOGXS010000336.1:0-8611 GCA_050693815.1 Thermoleophilaceae bacterium
GCCCCCGGCCGCCCCGGCCAGTTCAGCCACGCGCCCCGCCACCGGCTCGGCGGAGGCCGTCCAGGGCAGCCGGACGAGGAGGCCAACCGGGATGACCGCGGTCGCGCTCGCCCTCAGCGTGCTGCGCGCCCGGTGAAGGAGCTGCCGGACCGAGCCGCCGCTCACCCCGAGCTCCGCGGCGATCTCCTCGTAGCTTCGCCCCTCGAGCTCGCGCAGCACGATCGCCGCGCGCTGGCGCTCGGGCAGCGCCTGCACCGCGGCCAGCACCTCGCGCAGCCCGCTGGCGCGCTCGAGCGCCTCGTCGGGCCGCTCGGCGGCGTCGATCGCCTCGGGCAGCTCGCTGTGGCGCAGCGCCTGGTCGCGCAGCGCGTTCAGCGCGGCGTTGTGCGCGATCCGGTACAGCCACGGACGCACGTTCAGCTCCGACCGGCTGCGCAGCATCGCCTCGTAGGCGTTCACGAACGACTGCTGCACCGCGTCCTCCGCCCGCTCGCGCGGCAGGAACCGCTCGACGTACCGCAGCAGCGCCGAGCGGTAGCGGGCCACGATTGTCTCGAAGGCGGGCTCGTAGCCCGCCCGCACGAGGTCCACGAGCCGCGTGTCGGCCTGCGTGGCCAGCACCGGTCGGCGGGCGAGGCGAGCGGGAGCGATGAGGGATTCCGGCGTCATGCAGAGAAACGGGGCTGAACGTGAAACACCCGCGGCACCGAAACCTCACGCCCGGCCATGTGTCCAGGGTACCCGTGCGCGTGGTGACGACCCTGATCCTCGCGGGCCTCGCCGTCCCAGCGAGCGCCGGCGCGGCCGACCCGATCGACGGCTCCCGGCCGGCCGCACCCGACGGCACGCCGATCTGCGCCGACTGGGTGCACGATCGTCACGCGGTCGAGCGCGCAGGCCGCAGCTGGCCCACCTGGCATCCGCCCCGCGACCCCCGCTACCGCTGCGCCTTCGGCCACGAGCACGGCTCCAACCCGCGCGCCTTTCGCCACTTCCGCCGCACCGGCATGCCCGCCTTCGGCCCGATCGGGACCCACGCCGGCAGCAACGAGGCCCATGCGGGCTTCAAGGTCTTCGTCGTCAACGAGGACCGCAAGGGTCTGGCCTGGATGGTGATCCTGCATCAGGGCTCGGGGTCGCCCCGGCGTGGGACCGTTCGCTTCCACTCGCTCGAGGTCTGGCTGTTTCGCAACCGCGGCCGCCGGCTCGCCGCCCATACCCGCCGCATGGCCGACTTCGGCAGGGCGGTGGCCAACTGCCGCGGCGCCGCCCGGGCACGCCGCATGCGCCTGCTGCCGAGCCCCCACTGCCGCAACGTCTACGAGGAGTGGGCCACGAGGCTCGACGTGGGCGGCGTCTTCCGCGGCGCCCCGGCCTTCGGGATCGACAATGCGATCACCCAGTTCGACCCCGCCGATCCCGAGCGCGTGACCTTCAACAAGGCGATCGCCTGCGGCCCGCACGACCCGGCCGGCTGGGACTCCTACTGCAAGGGCGACAAGCGCGCCGTCTTCCACCCGCGCTGGGTCGTCCGCAACCGCGGCCGCTCGCGCTTTCGCACCGACTCCTACGGCCGCCGCGCGCGGAAGGGCCTGCTGCAGGTGGTGGCCCGCCGCCTCCGCGTCGACCAGTCCGGGGAGTGCTGCGGCGCCGAGAACGCGTTCATCATGGAGCGCCCCAGCGACGGCGGCATCTACCGGGCCGGCCGCGGCCGGCACTCGAGCAACTTCGAGTTCCCGGGCTACTGCGTGATCCGCTCGAACTAGCCCGCCCGGCGCGGATACGCTGCGGGCCGATGCAGCTCCTCCACCCCGAGCGCCGCCCCACCTCTCCCGCCGAGCTCGCCGCGAACCTTCGGCTGGCCGACCGCGCGCCCGCGAATCGGCCCTACCTGGTGCTCAACATGGTCTCGAGCCTCGACGGCAAGGCCACCATCGACTGGCGCACCAAGGGGCTGTCGACCGAGCTCGACCGCCAGCTCTTCCACCACCTGCGCACCCAGGTCGACGCCGTGATGGTGGGCGCCGGCACCGCCCGCACCGAGCGCTACGGTCGCATGGCCAAGTCCGACGAGCTGCGCGACAAGCGCGAGAGCGAGGGCCTGGCCCGAGACCCGCTCGCGGTGGTGGTCAGCGCCCGGCTCGACCTCCCCGCCGATCTGCCGCTCCTGAACGAGCCCGAGCAGCGCGTGCTGATCGCCACCGGCTCGGACGCGAAGCTGACCGGGCTGGGAGAGCAGGTCGAGTACGCACGCGTCGGCGACGACCTGCCCCTTCTCATGGCCCGCCTGCGCGAGGAGCACGGGATCAGGTGGGTCCTGTGCGAGGGCGGCCCCACGCTCAACTCGCACCTGCTGGCCGCCGGCCTCGTGGACGAGCTCCTCCTCACGCTCAACCCCAAGCTCGCCGGCGGCGCCGCGGCGCTCACGATCGTCGCCGGGCGGGAGCTGGTCGAGCCCTCCGAGCTGGAGCTGGTCTCGGTGGCGGAGGGCGGGGGCGACCTCTTCACGCGCTGGCGCCTGGTGCAGAAACCCTTGCACCCGTAGGGCTCTCGGGCGCTCATCGGCTACTAATGGACGCCGCCATGGCGACGCTCGAGACAGGCCCCAAGCCCAGCCGCGCCCGCGCGAGCGCGGTGCCGGTCGTGGAGCTCCGCGACGTGACCAAGGTCTACGACGGCGGCTCGGTCGGCCTGGAGCGGGCCAGCATGAAGATCGGCCGTGGCGAGTTCGTCTTCCTCGTCGGCCCCACCGGTTGCGGCAAGTCGACCTGCATCCGGCTGCTGATGAAGGAGCTCGAGCCGAGCAGGGGCGAGATCAGCATCGCCGGCCGGACGCTCGGCGAGATCCCGCGTGGCCGGGTGCCCCATCTGCGCCGCAACATCGGAGTCGTCTTCCAGGATTACAAGCTGCTGCCCAACCGAACGGTCTACGACAACGTCGCCTACTCGCTGCAGGTGATCGGCGAGCCGCGCGCGGAGATCCGGCGCAAGGTGCCGGACATCCTGCGCCTGGTCGGCCTCTCGACCAAGCTGCACAACTTCCCCGACGAGCTGTCGGGTGGCGAGCAGCAGCGCGTGTCGATCGCGCGCGCCTTCGTGAACCACCCGCCGCTGCTGCTGGCCGACGAGCCCACCGGCAACCTCGACCCCGAGACCTCGATCGGGATCATGCAGCTGATCTACCGCATCAACCGCACGGGCACGACCGTGGTGGTCGCCACCCACGACAAGGAGATGGTCGACAAGATGCGCCGCCGCGTCGTCGAGCTGCGCGAGGGGCGCATCGTGCGTGACGAGCAGTCCGGCCTCTACCGGCCTGACGAGTCGACCACCGAGTTCGCGATCCGCCTGCGCGGCGAGCTGGGCGTGGGCGCGGAAGGCCACCCGAACTAGTGCGCTTCGGCTTCTTCCTCAGGGAGGCGCTGCGCGGCCTGCGGCGCAGCTCGGCGCCGGCGCTGGCGGCGCTGCTCACGATCCTGCTCACCGCGCTCGTCCTGGGCGTGTTCATCCCGATCGTGCAGGCCACCACGGGCACGGCCAACGAGGTGCGCGGTCGCGTGGTCGTCGACGTGTACGTGAAGCCCGGCTCGAGCCCGGCCGAGCGCAGCGAGCTGCAGCGCGCGCTCGAGCGAACGGGCAACGTCAAGCGGGTCGAGTTCATCTCGAAGGCCGAGGCTCTCGAGGAGCTCGGCCGCAAGGTCAAGGACACCCAGGAGAAGCTCGAGCTGCTGGGCACCAACCCGCTGCCCGACCTCTTCCGCGTGACGCCCGAGGACCCGGACGAGCTCGCCTCGATCGAGCGGCGGCTGGTGGCGGGGGGCGAGCCGCAGCTGGCCGCCGTAGACGAGGTTCGCAACCGCGAGGGCGAGACCGACAAGATCCTCTCCGCCACCGGCCTGGTGAAGGCGCTCGCCGCCGGCATGGCGGCTCTGCTGGTGTTCGCCTCGGTGGCGCTGATCGCGAACACGATCCGCCTGTCGATCTTCGCCCGCCGGCGGGAGGTCGAGGTGATGAAGCTGGTGGGCGCCACCAACTGGTTCATCCGCTGGCCGTTCGTGATCGAGGGCGTGATCGTCGGCTTCTTCGGCGGCCTGCTGGCGGTGCTGCTGCTGGCGATCGCCAAGCAGACCTTCATCGACCCGCTCTCGGCCGACTTCGCGCTGCTGGCCGCGCCCGACACGATCGACTTCCCGCTGCTGATCGTGCTCCTGATGGTCGCCTGCGTGGCCGTGTCGGCGGCGGGCAGCGGCATCACGCTGCGCCGCTTCCTGAAGGTTTAGCGGAAGCTTAGACCCGCCCCACTACCCTCCCTCCGGTGCGGACCGGAGGCATCGCAATCGCATCGGCGCTGCTCGCGCTCGTGCTCGGAGTGTTCCTCGGCGGCCACCCCGAAGTGCTTCCCGGGCCGGTGCGCGACGCCTTCGTGGAGGAGGACCGCGCCCTGCGGGCCGAGCTCGTCGAGAGCATCGAGGAGAACTTCTACAAGCCGGTCGACGAGTCGAGCCTCGACGAGGCCGCTCTGAAGGGCATCGTCGACTCGCTCGGCGACCCGTATTCGCACTACCTCACGCCGAAGGAGGCCGAGTCGGTCCAGGAGGCG
The DNA here is from genome assembly GCA_050693815.1 of Thermoleophilaceae bacterium. Lineage (GTDB taxonomy): Bacteria > Actinomycetota > Thermoleophilia > Solirubrobacterales > Thermoleophilaceae > JACVRW01. Next base: position 4,601 of record JBOGXS010000336.1, read on the forward strand.
ATCTCCGGCGAGTTCGAGGGCGTGGGCATGACGGTCGAGGAGGACCGCCGCGGTCTCAAGGTGCTGAACGTCTTCGACGGGTCGCCGGCTCAGGCGGCCGGCATCGCCAAGGGCGATCTGGTCGTCTCGGTGGACGGCCGCTCGATCGCCGGGGTCAACAGCGACGTGGCCACCGGCCGCATCAAGGGCCCGGCCGGCACGGCGGTGAAGCTGGAGGTCCTCAGCCCGGGCGCGGACGACACGCACACCGTCCGCGTCGAGCGGAAGCGCATCGAGGTCCCGGTGGCCACCGGGCGGGTGGTCATGCGCGACGGCCGCAAGCTCGGCGTGGTGGAGCTGTTCGGGTTCAGCTCCGGAGCGCACGGCGCGCTGCGGGCGCAGGTGGAGAAGGTGCTCGAGCGCGGCGCCGAGGGGCTGCTCCTCGACCTGCGCGGAAACGGCGGCGGCCTGCTCTCCGAGGCGGTGCTCGCCGCGAGCGTGTTCATCGAGGACGGGGAGATCGTGTCGGTGCGGGGGCGCTCGCGCCCCGAACGCACGGAGGACGCCGAGGGCGACGCCATCGCCGAGGACATCCCGATGGTCGTGCTCGTGGACGGGGGCTCGGCCAGCGCCTCCGAGATCGTGGCCGGGGCGCTGCGCGACCGCGACCGGGCGACGCTCGCGGGCACCAACACGTTCGGCAAGGGGCTCGTGCAGGAGGTGGAGCCGCTTTCCAACGGCGGGTATCTGGACCTGACCGTGGCCCACTACTACCTGCCGGACGGCAAGACCATCGGAACCGACGGGCTGAAGCCCGCCGTGAAGGCCAAGGACGACCCGGACACCGAGCGCGACGAGGCACTGCCGGTCGCGCTCGAGGCGCTGCTCGAGCGGATGCGGTGAGCCGTCCCGCGGTGCGGGGCGGGCGCCCCGCGCGGCGCCTCGACAAGCCGCTCGTGGCCGTGCTCGAGAAGCGGGGCCGCTTCCTGGTGGCCGAGCCGCTGTTCGGCCGCGGTCCGCGCACGGCCGTCGAGCGCGGCGGCGCGGGCGAGGGCGACCTCGTGCTGGTCGGCCAGGGGAAGAGGGGAGCGCGGGTGGTCCGCCGGCTGGGCCGGCCGGACGTGGCCCGCGACGTGCTCGAGGGCCTGATGCTCGACCGCGGTCTGCACCGCTCGCACGGGCGGGCCGCCGCATCGGACGCAGAGGCCGCGGCCCTGGACCCCTTTGCCGCGGACGCCCGCGTGGACCTCACCGCGCTGCCCACCTTCACCGTCGACCCAGACGACGCCCAGGACTTCGACGACGCCATCTCGGCCCGGCGCGACGGGGACGGGCGCGTCCGGGTCTGGGTGCACATCGCCGACGTGACCGCCTACCTGCGCCCCGGCGGGCCGCTCGAGCGCGAGACCTTCCGGCGCGGCACGAGCGTGTACGTGCCGGGGGCGGTGGAGCCGATGCTGCCGGAGGTGCTGTCCAACCGGGTCTGCTCGCTGCGGCCCGGGGAGGACCGCCTGGCCGTGACCGTCGAGATGGAGGTGCACGGCACGGACGTGCGGGGCGCCTCGTTTCACCGCTCGCGCGTGCGCAGCGACCGGCGCCTCACCTACCGCGAGGTGGACGCCGTGTTCGCCGGCCGGGCCCGCGCCGAGGAGCCCTGGGCGGCGCCGCTCGAGGCCGCCCGCGAGGTGGCCCGGGCGCTGGGCGAGCGGCGCGACTCGCTCGAGCTCGGCGCGCCCGAGCCGAGCTTCGAGTTCGACTCGGACGGCCACGTGACCGGCGTGCGCCACGAGGACCAGACCGAGTCGCACCGGCTGATCGAGCAGCTGATGATCCTGGGCAACGAGCAGGTGGCCGGCTACCTGGCCGACCGCCGGCTGCCCACCCTGTACCGGGTGCACGAGCGGCCCGAGCCGGCCGCGGCGGCCCGCCTCGTCGAGCAGCTGGCGAGCCTCGACGTCCCGACCCCGCCGCTGCCGCGGCACATGACCCCGCAGCAGGCGGCCGACCTCGTGGCCGAGCTGTCCCGTACGGTCGCGCGCGAGGAGCGCGGGCGCGGCGCGATCGGCGTGCTCGTCCTGCGCGCGCTCAAGCAGGCCTTCTACTCGCCCCGCAACCTGGGCCACGCGGGGCTGGCCAGCCCGCGCTACTGCCACTTCACCTCGCCGATCCGCCGCTATCCGGACGTGGTCGCGCACCGCGCGCTGCTCCAGGGGCTCGGCATCGACCACACGGCGGCGCCCGCGCACGAGCTGGAGGAGGCGGGCGTGGTGTCGTCGTCGACCGAGCGGCAGGCGATGCAGATCGAGCGCGCCGCCGACGGCGTCTGCCTCGCCTTCCTGCTGGAGCGCCGGCTGGCCGAGGCCGACCCGGCCTCTCCGCCCGCCTTCGCCGGGGAGGTGGTCGGCGTGATCGAGAAGGGCGCGTTCGTGCGCTTCGGCGAGGAGGGCTTCGAGGGCCTCCTGCCGAGCAGGCGGCTGCGCGGCTGGTGGACCCTGAACGAGCTGGGCACCGCGCTCGTGGAGGAGGGCTCGGGCCGCGAGCTGCGGCTCGGCCATTCCGTAGACGTGCAGGTGGAGCGGGTCGAGACCGCCCGCGGGCGCGTGGATCTCGCCCCCGCCGGGTCATACTCGTAGGCCGATGGCGAAGAGACGCAAACGCAAGGCGGCGCCCGGCGACGTGGCGACCAACCGCCAGGCCGGCTTCCGCTTCAACCTGCTCGAGAAGCTCGAGGCGGGCATCGTGCTCCAAGGCTCCGAGGTCAAGTCGCTGCGCAACGGCGGCGTGCAGCTCAAGGACGCCTACGCCGAGGTGCGCGACGGCGAGGTCTGGCTGCGCAACATGCACATCGCCCCCTACGGGCCCGCCCGCGAGAACCACGACCCCGAGCGGCCCCGCAAGCTGCTGCTGCACCGGCGCGAGATCGAGCGCCTGGTGGGCAAGACGGCCGAGAAGGGGCTCACGCTCGTGCCCACGCGGATCTACTTCAGCGGCCCGCGCGCCAAGGTCGAGCTGGCGGTGGCGCGCGGCAAGGACATGTACGACAAGCGCCGCTCGATAAAGGACCGCGAGCAGAAGCGCGAGATGCAGCGGGCGCTGAGCGAGCGGTACTAGGAGGCTCCCCGCCGCCCTCCAGCGGTAGAATCAGGGGAGAGCACGGGGGCGAATCAGCTTCGACGTGGAGCGTGATCTCCCGATGTAGCGAGTCGAGGACTCCGGGTTGGCCTCGTAAAACTCTCCCGGAAACCAATACGTGCGGACGAGAACCATTCGTTCGCCCTCGCCGCCTAATTAGGTGAGGGAGTCGCACCGGGAAGCCCGCGACCCGGACCAGCGGCTTCATAGAGCGGGCTCACCCCGGCGACAGGATCCTCGGCCGCCGGGGGACACCTTCAGGAGGGTATGGCGCCGGGAACGTACCCCGCGGATCGACCGACCCGGCCGCCGAGACAGGACTCCGACGGGAACGCTCGTAGCAAGCATCGGAAGGATGTTCCGCGGACGCCGGGGCAGTACCGGCCGCCTCCACTCAAGGAAACCCGCTCGCAGAGCGGGTTTCCGGCGTTGTGGGGGATCGCCGTGCTGCCAACGGTCTACCAGTATCCACGTGGCGCAGCGGTCTCCGAGACGTCGTTCCTCGGCGCCCAGGCGTTGCGCGAGGAGGGCCCGAGCTTCGCAACATGGCTGGCGCTCGTCTGCGTCTTCGGCGTGGGGGTCTGCGCCCTGGCGAGCCTCTGGCCGCGCGCGTGGGAGTTCACGGCGAGCCCTCGCGATGTCACCGCGACGTACGTGGAAGGTGACGAGCCGCTCGAGCTCGCCGCGATCCATCGCGACTTGGCGCTTCACATGCAGGCGAGCTACCTGGCCAACCAGGCGGGGCTCGAGCGGCTGATCGTGTAAGTGCCGGCAAGCGTGGTTGGCGCTCACTGGGTCGCTCTTGGCAGTTTCAGCCGGCGGCGGCGGCGATTAGGGCGCGGTCCTGCTCGCCGGCGTTTCTCCTGATCGCGCCGGGCGAGACGCCGGTGACGCGCTTGA
>JBOGXS010000337.1:0-2691 GCA_050693815.1 Thermoleophilaceae bacterium
CGTCGCGGGCGATCGCGCCCAGCATCTCGCGCCGCAGCCCCGCCCGCGGCAGCTCCCGCCAGCGGCGCGCCATCGCTCGCACGAAGCGCCGGTCGCGGTAGAGGCGCTCGGCGTACGGGCGCTGCCCGAGGTGCCAGCCGGGCGGCGTGCGGAAGCGATCCAGCGTGGTGTTGCCCATCGCGATGTCGAAATCCCACAGTGGCCCGAACGCGATCCGCCCGCCCGGAGCGCGGTGGAAGTAGGTGCTCGCGTGCAGCTCGGTGCGCAGCCTCTTCGCTTGCGCGTCGGGCGCGGGCGCCCACGGGACCAGCGCGACCAGAAGGATCGTCCACCGTCTCATGCCCGCCCTTGTCTCGCCGGCCGGTGAACTGTGGATGAGGCGAACGTGAGAGTGCTCTCACAAGTTCGCGACGGGCTCCGGCCGGGAGCGGTTAGGCCGCCAGCCGGTAGCCCATCCCGCGCACGGTCTCGATCGAGCTCGAGCCGAGCTTCTTGCGTAGGTAGCCGACGTAGACGTCCACGACGTTCGAGCCCGGGTCGTAGTCGTAGCCCCACACGTGCGAGAGCAGCTGCTCACGGCTGAGCACCTGGCCGGCGTGGCGGATCAGCACCTCGAGCATCGTGAACTCGCGCGCGGTGAGGTCGACCGTGCGGCCGTCCGTGGCCGCCCGGCGGGTGCGCAGGTCGAGCACGATCGAGCCCGCGCGCAGGACCGTTCGCTCGACCGAGCGCTCGTCGCGCAGCCGCGCGCGCACTCGCGCGAGCAGCTCCTCGAAGCGGAACGGCTTGGTCACGTAGTCGTCCGCGCCGCCCTCCAGTCCGCCCACCTTGTCGCTCACGTCGTCGCGAGCGGTGAGGATGATCACCGGCATGCGCTGGCCCGACGCGCGCAGCTCGCGCAGCACCTCGGTGCCGTCCTTGCCCGGCAGGCCGAGGTCCAGCACGAGCAGGTCGAACTCGTCGTCGCGGGCCATCAGGCTCGCCTTGGGGCCGTCCTCGGCGACGGTTGTCGTGAAGCCGTTGGAGCGCAGGCCCTTCTCCAGGAACGAGGCCAGTCGCGGCTCGTCTTCGGCGATCAGGATGCGGTTCACGGCGGGGGTACCTCCTGTGGCGGCTCGGTCGGGATGATCACGGTGAAACGGGCGCCGTCGCCCGGGCGGCTGTCGAGCTCCACGCGGCCGCCGTGCGCCTCGGCCACCGCCTGGGTGATGGCGAGACCGAGGCCGGCGCCGTCCGCGCGGCTCTCCAGCCGGACGAAGCGCTCGAAGATGCGCTCCTGCTCCTGGGTCGGGACGCCGGGGCCGGTGTCCCTGACCCAGAGGCGGACGCTGCCGTCGCGCAGCTCGGAGCCGAGCTCCACGGCGTCGCCCTCGTGCGTGTGCGTCACGGCGTTCTGGCTCAGGTTCATCAGCGCCTGGGTGAGGCGCTGGCGATCGGCCACGATGCGCCCGCCGCCGACGCCGGCCAGGCGCCAGTCGCGCGGGGCGAGCGCCGAGGCCTTGGCGAACAGCTCCTCGGTCAGGTCGCCGAGGTCGAGCGTCTCCGGCTGGAGGAAGTCGGGCCGCGAGGCCTTGGCCAGCAACAGCAGGTCGTTCACGAGCCGACCCATGCGGTCGAGCTCGTCGCCGACCAGCTCCAGCGTCTCGCGACGCTCCTGCGGGTCGTCGCCCATCACGTCCAGGTGGCCGCGGATGATCGTGATGGGGGTGCGCACCTCGTGGCCGGCGTCGCTGATAAAGGCCTTCTGGCTGGCGAACGCCTCCTCGAGCCGGTCCAGCATCTCGTTGAAGGTGCGGGCCAGGTCGGCCAGCTCGTCGTCGCCCTCGACGGGGATGCGCTGCGTGAGGTCGGACTCGGTGATCGAGCGCGCGGTGTCGCGCAGCAGGCGCAGTGGGGCCAGCACCCGGCCGGCGATCACCCACGCGAGCAGGGAGGCGAGCAGGAGCACGCCGATGTTCACGCCGGCAGCGATCTGGAGCGCCTCGTTCACCTCGTCGAGCTCGCCGGACAGGTCGATGGCGACGGCGAAGACGCCGCGGACCTCGCCCCCGACCGTCACCGGGACGGCCACGTAGCGAAAGCGCGTGCCGTCGTCCTGCTCGAGCTCGCCGCGCCGGGTGACCTGGGTGTCGGCGAGCGCGTCGATCTCGGGGAGGCGGAGGTCGCGCAGGCTGGGGGAGAAGCTCGGCTCGTACAGCTCGCCGTCGACGTAGGTGAAGAGGGCCTCGCCCTCGGCGGGGACGTTGCGGTCGAGGAACACCCTGAAGATCGCCCGCACGTCGTCGCCGAACGGGTCGCCCGTGCGCGGGTTGCGGCCGTCGCGGGCGAGGCGTCCGAACTCCTCGGTCTCCTGCACGAGTGCGTCGTCCACGCGCTCGCCGGCGCGGGCGAGCAGCAGCTCGCGCAGCACGATCGTGCCGGCGACCGTGGAGAAGAGAAGCAGCACCAGGTACGAGACGAGGATGCGGGCGCGGGCGCTCGCGAGGAAGCCACGCCACCTGTCGGCGGGCGGGTCACTGTCAGCGCCAGAGGGCATCAACCCTCGGAGTCCCCTTCGTCTTCCAAGCCGCCGTCGTCGCCATCGTCGTCCGCAGGCGGCGCGGGACTGGGCGCCGGGGCGGGAGTGGGCGGCGTGGATGGACTTGGGGGCGGCGCGGGAGCGGGCGCGACGGGTCCTTGCCGCGACCGATC
>JBOGXS010000338.1:0-6028 GCA_050693815.1 Thermoleophilaceae bacterium
ACGGTCCTCGACTTCGGCGACGGAACCTCCTCAGATCCGATCCAGTACACGGTGAAGGCCGTCAACCAGGGCGAGAACTGGGTACTCGGCGATGCGACGGTGAGTCATGCCTACGCCTCCGCCGGCCCCTTCACCGCCAGCCAGTCGAGCTGCTGCACGATCGGAGAGCTCAACAACCACGGGGGCGGGACCTTCAGCGCCCAGGCACTCGTCGACTTCACTCGCGACGACGAGTCCCCCCGGACGAGCGTCCCGCCCATCGTCGACGTGGGCGACAGCGGCGTCCAGGCCTGGAACGTACCGGCGGTCGACTCCGGCGGCGAGACTCGCCGCTGGCGTCTCTCGACCGCAGCCGAGAGCTGCGGAGGCTGCGAGGATCCGCACCCACCCGGACTCGCGATCAACCCGAACACCGGCAGGGTCACCTGGGACACCACGAATCAGCCGACAGGTCTCTGGTACACGAGCGTCACGGTCGAGGCGCTGAACATGCTCAACAACATCGTCAGCACGACCCAGGTGAACTACCTCGTACGGGTCGGCGCGCGGGGAGCAAACCAAGCACCTGACTGGGTCTCGCCGCCCACGCCCCCGGATGGCTCGGTGTTCGTTGTCCCGCCGGGATCTCCGGTCACCATCGACCTCCAAGCGGTCGACCCCGACGCGAGCGACACCGTCCACATCGACAACCTCGGTCTGCCACCGGGAGCCTCGTTCAGCTCGACCGACGGCAATATGGCGACCGCCCGGTTCAGCTGGACTCCGACGTCGGAGCAAGTCGGCGACCACCTGCTCACCGTCACGGCTCAGGACGATCAGAATCCGCCGGCCCAGGCAATCGCGCGGACCTACAGGATCACGGTGGCGGAGGATGCCCAGCCGCCTGAGACGACTATCACCTCCGGTCCGTCTGGCACGACATCGAGCACCGAGGCGAGCTTCTCGTTCACGTCGTCCGAGGCCGGCTCGACCTTCGAGTGCCGCCTTGACGGGGACGCGTTCGCGCCCTGCACGTCGCCTCAGGCCTATTCCGGGCTCGCGCCAGGCACACATGACTTCGAGGTGCGCGCCACCGATCCGTCCGGGGTCGTCGATCCCACCCCCGCTGCCCGCGGCTGGACGGTCGACAGCGTGCCGCCCGACACGCCGATCATGGACGGGCCGCCGGCGCTTGGGGAGGATCGCACGCCCACGTTCACGTTCAGCTCCACCGAGTCGGGCTCGCGCTTCGAGTGCAGTCTCGACGGGGATCCCTTCGCGCCGTGCTCCTCGCCCTACACCACACCGGAGCTGGGCCCGGGCGAGCACACGCTGGTCGTGCGCGCGATCGACGCCGCCGGCAATGTCGATCCGACGCCGACGGTCTACAACTTCGAGATCGAGGGGATCGCCCTCGACGATCTGCCCGATCCGACGCAGGGCGTGGACGTCAATGTGGTGCCAGTGCGCGGCACCGTGCTGATCGGCGTCCGGCGCGACAACGGCTCGCCCGCGACGGCGGGCGCGCGGGCCAGCCAGAAGGGGATCGACTTCGTGCCGCTCAGAGAAGGCCGCCAGATTCCGGTCGGCTCGTTCCTCGACACCAGCGACGGCGTCGTGGCCCTGCAGAGCGCCCGCAACCGCGCCGGCGACCGGCAGACCGGCACGTTCGTGGCCGGGCTTTTCCAGGTGCGCCAGTCCCGCAAGCGCCGCACAAGGGGGCTGACCACCCTGGCCCTCAAGGGGAGGAGCTTCCGCCGCTGCCGCAGTACCCGACCCCACGGCAGGGACGCCAGCGCCGCCCGGCACCGCCGGCGCATCCGGCGCGTGCGGGGCCAGGCCAGGGGTCGCTTCCGCACCCGTGGCCGCTACAGCTCGGCGACCGTGCGAGGCACCCGCTGGGCGACCATCGACCGCTGCGACGGCACCCTGACCCGCGTGTACCGGGGCCGGATCGCGGTGCGCGACTTCCGCCGCAAGCGCAACATCCTCGTCACGGCGCGCGACAGAAGCTACTTCGCCAAGGCCCCGCGTTAGGACCTTTCCTGCTGCACCGTCCTGCCTAGAGGTCGTACAGCGACACTAGGACAGGACGGTGCCGCGCCTTGGGGTGGCGCCCCGCGCTATCGGCGGGCGCGCCACTCCATGGGCTCGGCGTCGCCCAGGCTCGTGAAGAAGTCCGGCTGCACGTCGAGGGCGGTGACCGCCAGCTCGGCGAACATCTGCGCGCGCTCCATGTCGTCGGAGCCGTAGAAGCCGCCGTCGCGGCGGTCGAGCAGCGAGAGGGCGCCGATCGCCTGGCCGCCGCGCAGCAGGGGGACCACCAGCATCGTGTAGGGCACGTAGCCGGTGCCGGCGGCGATCTGCGCGGCGAAGCGGGGGTCGCTGCGGCAGTCGCGGACCGCCTGGCCCTGGCTGGAGCCGACCACGGCGCCGGAGATGCCGGTCCCCGGCGGCAGCCGGACGCCCACGATCTCGCGTGCGCCGGCCCCCCAGGCGGACTGGTACACAAGCTCGCCGGTCGTCGCGTCCGTGAGCGAGATCGACGAGGCCGCCGCCTCGAAGACGCCGGCGGCGGTGCGCACCACGGCCTCCATCAGGCTGCGCGGAGCGTCCGGCCGGTCGACCGAGAGCGCGAGCGAACGCCCACGCGTCGGAGCCAGCGTGCCTCCCAGCGCCTTCGCGAACGCGCCGATCGACGCCACGCGGCGCTCGGGGACCATCTCGAGCCCCGCCCTGATGGTCCGCTCCAGCTCCGGCGGCACGTCCGGGCAGATCTCGTGCAGCTTCTTGGGCTCGGCGTATACCGGCGGCTTGCCCGTGAGCAGCGTCCAGAGGGTGGCGGCCAGGCCGAACACGTCGCTGCGCGGCGAGACCGTGCCGCCGGCGAACACCTCCGGCGCCATGAAGCGCGGCGTGCCGATCCCGACGGTCCCCGACTCCTCCTCCTCGAGCTCGCGCGCCACGCCGAAGTCCACCAGGACGACCCCGTGCCGGCTGTCGATCAGGTTCTGGGGCTTGACGTCGCGGTGGACGATCTGCTGCTCGTGCACGTACTGGAGCGCCTCGCAGGCGTCGCGCGCGTAGTCGAGCGCCTCGACCAGCGGCAGACCGGGCTCGCCGCGCTTCTTGATCAGCACGCCGAGGTCGGTGCCCTCGATCAGCTCCATCACGATGTATCTGCCGCTCGGCTCGTTGAAGTGGTCGAGCACCCGCACCACGCGCGGGTGGCGCAGAGCGGAGAGCAGCCGCGCCTCGATGTCGAAGCGGGCCGCGTGGCGGGTGTCCGTGAGCCGCTTGAGCGCGACGTCCTTGCCCACCTCGGAGTCGTGCGCCCGGTAGACGGCGCCCATCGCCCCGCTCGAGATCGGCTCGAGCACGGTGTAACGGCCTGCCAGGGTCAGTCCAGGCGACAGCAAGGAGTGCGAGTCCCCATCCACCATTGGCTACAAGGGTACCCCGGAGTGTAGTCTCGCGCCATGCCTTGGGTGGAGGTATTTGCCGCCTTCGTGGTCTGCCACCTGGTGGGCGACTACCTGCTCCAGACGGATTGGCAGGCGCGCCACAAGCGCGGCGGCCTCGGCCCCGACCCCCAGTCCCGCCGCGCGCTCGCATCCCACATCGCCAGCTACACCCTGGCATTCGTGCCCGCGCTGGTCTGGCTGTCCGACGACATCGGCGCCTGGGCGGTGGGGATCGGCGCCCTGATCGCCGCGCCGCACTTCGTCCAGGACGACGGCCGGCTGCTGGCCGCATACATCACCCGCGTGAAGCACGCCGACTGCCAGGCAAACCCCGGCGTCACCGCCGCGGCGGACCAGGCCTTCCACTTCCTGGCGCTGTTCCTGACGGCGCTGCTGGCGGGGGATTGATGCGCGCGTTGCTCGCAGGCGGCCGGAAGCGCCTTCGGGTGCTGATGTTCGTGGCGGTGGCGCTGATCGGCATCGTCTTCGGGGTCCTGACATATGCGACCAATGCCTTCCGGTCGCTCGAGCTCAACACCGTGGACACTCGGTTCTCGATTCGGGGGGACGAGGAGCCGCCCGACGACATCGTGGTGGTGGGGGTGGGTGCCACGACCTTCGAGACACTCGACGAGCGCTGGCCGTTCACCCACGACATCCACGCCAACGTGCTCGACCGGCTCAGCCGGGACGGCGCGAAGGTGATCGCCTTCGACATCCAGTTCAGCGAGCCGAGCAACACCGACGCCGAGTCGTTCGCTCTGATCGACGCCATCGAGCGAGCCGGGAACGTGGTGGCCTCGACGACCGAGGTGGACGATCTCGGCAACGGCAACGCGTTCACCTACGTCGTTCCCCTGCGCGTGTTCAACAGCCGAGAGCGCAAGGCCGTCGACCGCTGGCTTCGGAGGGAGCTCGGAGTGGTCGTCGCAGAGGGATCGCTCCCCAACGACCCGGGCGGGATCCTTCGCCGCGTCCCCTACGAGGTGTCCGGGCTCAAGTCATTCGCGGTAGCGATCGCCGAACGCGCCAGCGGAAAGCGAATCGATCCGGAGACGCTCGGCGGAGACACGGCCTGGATCGACTACTTCGGCGGACCCGGCCTCGTGGACCTCGTGCCGTACGAGAACGTTTGGTGCTCAGCTCGTCTCGAGGATGCCCGGGCCCGCCGCCTTCAGGCCCGCCGCTGCCGGAACGTGCCGAAGACCCGGCCGGAACAGTTCCGCGACAAGATCGTCGTGGTCGGCGCCACCGCGCCGGTCCTGCAGGACGTCCACGGCACCTCCACCACCCGGGGGGGCGAGCTCATGGCCGGCCCGGAGATCCAGGCGACCGCTGTCGAGACCGCCCTGGCCGGCTTCCCGCTGCAGGAGGCCTCGCCCGCCCTTGACGTCCTGCTGATCGTGCTGCTGGGCTTGATCGCTCCCGCGGTGAGCCTGGGCACCGCGGCGCTGGCGCGCTCGCTGCTGATCGCGGTGGTGGTGGGAGTCGTCTACGCGGTCGCGGTGCAGCTCGCGTTCAACGCAGGGACGATCCTCTCGTTCGTGTACCCGATGGCCGCCCTGGTTCTCTCGGCGGTCGGAGCGATAGCGGTGTACTACGTGACCGAGGCCTTCGAGCGCGAGCGCACCCGTGAGGTGTTCTCACGGTTCGTGCCAGAGTCGGTCGTCGGGGAGGTGCTCAAGGAGGCCGACGGGCTGCGCCTCGGCGGCGTCGCGCGCGAGGCGACGGTCATGTTCAGCGACCTGCGCGGCTTCACGAGCTTCGCCGAGTCGCTCGAGCCCGACCAGGTGATCGCGATCCTCAACCGCTACCTGACCGCGATGGTCGACGAGGCGATCCTGCCGCACGGCGGGACCCTGGTCGACTACATGGGCGACGGGATCATGGCCGTGTTCGGCGCGCCGATCCAGACCGACGACCATGCCGAGCGCGCCCTGGCCGCGTCGCGCGACAAGCTGCGCGAGCTGGCGAGGTTCAACGAGTGGCTGCGCACGGAGATGGGCTTCGACAAGTCGTTCCAGATGGGCATCGGGCTCAACTCGGGCCAGGTGATGTCGGGCAACGTCGGCTCCGAGCGACGGCTCGCCTATACGGCGATCGGCGACACCACCAACACCGCCGCCCGCCTGGAGGGGATGACCAAGGGCACCCCCTACATGCTCTTCCTGTCCGACTCGACCCGCGCCGGGCTCTCCGACGAGCCGTCCGACCTCGTCTACGTCGACGACTTCGAGGTGCGCGGGCGCGAGCAGAAGGTCAAGATCTGGTCGGTGACCGAGGCGGAGCGGGAGAGGTTCGGCGGCAGTGAGGCGTTCCGGTCGGTGGCGAAGGAGCCGCAAGCGCAGCCGTAGGCCGGGACTTGGTTCGACTTTTCCCTGTATAACGAGGAAAAGTCGAACTGAATCGTGCTACGGCAGCTGGTACCCGAGCCGCTCGAGCCGGCTGAGCGCGCCGCGCAGCGCCCTCTCGCCGGCGCGGACGCCGCGCTGCGCGGCGGCGTAGGCGTCTCCGTCGCCCGAACGGGCCGCGTCGGCGGCGCGCGCATACGCGCCCGCGATGCGCTCCAGCGCGCCGGACAGCGC
>JBOGXS010000339.1:0-9066 GCA_050693815.1 Thermoleophilaceae bacterium
GGCCGGACGCGCCCGGCGGCGGCCGCCCCGGCGCACCCGACTTGATCGTCATCGTCCGCGGGTCCACGTACTCGCGAAGTAGGATCTGCACCGAGGCGGCCACGGGGATCGCCACGAGCGCGCCGAGCACGCCCAGCAGGGTGGAGCCGAACAGCACCGCCACGATCGTCACGAACGGGTGCACGTTGACCGTGCGCTTCTGGATCTGGGGCTGGATCAGGCTGTTCTCGAACTGTTGGTAGACGATCGCCCACACCGCCCACGCGATCGTGGCCGTGGGGAAGTTCTCGAACAGCGTCACGATGCCGATCAGGACGGCGGCGATCGTGGCCCCGACCAGCGGGATCAAGGAGAAGAGCCCGGCGACGACGGCGAGCGGCGCCCGGAAGGGCACCCCGAGGATCAGCAGCACGACGTAGGTCGCGATCCCCGCGATCAGCGCGATCGTGAGCGCGCCGGCCACGTACCCGCCGACCGCGCGGGCCATGTGGTCGAGCGAGCGCCGCAGCCGGTCGCGCTGCTCGGGCGGGCGCATGGCGATCGCCGCCTCGCTCCAGCGTCGCCCGCTGCCCAGCATGAACGCCGTGAGCACCAGGATCGTGATGAGGGCGAACGTGGAGCTCACGATGCCGAAGCCCACGTCGCTCAGCGCGCCTGCCGCCCCGCCCAGGCGGTCGGGCAGCTTCGCCGCCTCCTCCTCGAGCCGCCTGGTGATCTCGTAGTCCTCGTTGAGGTTGCGCAGGCGCTCGTTGTCGCGCACGAACTCGGTCACGTCGCGCGCGTACTGAGGCACGTTCTCGGCGAAGTTGGTCGCCTCGGTGATCAGCGGCGGCACGATCAGCGCGATCAGGAGCAGCGGCACCAGGAGCAGGCCGAGGTACACGACGGCGATGGCGAGCCCGCGGCGCATCCGCTGGGCCAGCCAGTTGACCGGCGGGGAGAGCGCGACGGCGAGGAACAGCGCGATCAAGAGCCAGCCGATCGGCCGCCGCAGCAGGTAGACCAGGTAGAGGGCGATGGCCACGCACACGACGACCAGCACGATGCGGACGATCGACCTCGCAGTGGGCATCTAGTGGCCGCTCCTCCAGCTTCGCACCCGTTTGCCGGCTGCAAGTCTTCGCATCGCGGCGTCCCCGCTCGTCGCCATAGCGCTGCTATGCCGGCTTCGCGGCTCCTTGCCCTGCTCGACTTTCGCTCGGCAAAGCGGGCACGAACCTGTCGGAGAGACCACTGGGGCGGTATTCGCCCCGCCCGGGACGGCTCCTACCGCACGAACCTCGCTGGAAGCGCGCCGATGCCCAGCAGCCCCGGGCCCGCGTGGGCGGCGACCACGGGGCCGATCTCGCTCACGATGGTCGGCTCGCAGCCGAACACCTCGGTGCAGCGCTCGACCAGGGCGGCGCACTGGTCGGGCGCGTTGATGTGCTGGGCGGACCAGGCGTCGGCGCCGGAGTCGTGGCGCTGGCGGGCGTAGTCGACCATGCGCTCGAAGGCGCGCGCGCTCGTGCGCACCCGCTCCACGGGGACCATCTCGCCCTCGACGGTCAGGATGGGCTTGACCTTCAGCGTCGAGCCGATCCAGGCGCTGGCCGCGCCGATCCTCCCGCCGCGCCTCAGGAACTCGAGCGTGTCGATCGCGAACCACAGCTTGAACTCGCGGCGCGCCTCGGCCACACGCTCGGCCACCTGGCGCGCATCGGCACCCTCGGCGGCCGCCTTCGCCGCGGCCAGGACCATGAACCCGAGTCCCCCGGCCGTGGTGGCCGAGTCGACCACCTCGATCCGCTCGCCCCCGCGGCCGTCGCGCTCGAGCACCTCCTTGGCCTGGCCCGCCGCTGCGGGCGTGCCCGACAGCCCGCCCGAGATGTGGATCGAGACCACCTCGCGACCGCCGTCGAGCAGCGGCTCGTAGGCGGACGTGAAGTCGCCGACCGACGGCTGCGAGGTGGTGGGCAGCGTCTCGGCGCTGCGAAGCTCCTCGAAGAACGACTCGTAGTCGACGATCTCGACCTCGGGCACGGTGCGATCGCCTCCGAACACGATGTAGAGCGGCACGACGTGCACGCCGTGGCGCTCGACCAGCTCGGGCGGCAGGTAGGCGGTGCTGTCGGTGACGATGGCGACGTCGCTCATGCGCCGGCGGCACGATACACGGCGCCCGGATGGCGCCTTTGCCATCGATCTGCGGCTGGATGCCCGCAGGGGCTACCCTCCCGCCCACTTGACCACGGTCCTCGTCACTGGCGCGACGGGCTTCATCGGATCGCACGTCGCCCGCCTCCTAGTCGAGCGCGGCGACGAGGTCGTGCTCGGCGTGCAGGCCGACTCGCCCGACACGGCCATCGCCGACGTCGACGCAAAGCGCCGAAGGCTCGAGGTGCGCGACCGGCGCTCGGTCCGGCGGGCACTCAAGGGCGTGGAGCGCGTGTTCCACTGCGCCGGCGTCACCTCCGTGCGGCCGCAGGACGCCGAGCTCCTCTTCGACGTGAACGTGCACGGCACCAAGATCGTGATGGAGGAGTGCCTGCGGGCGGGGGTGGAGCGGGTGGTCTACACCTCCAGCGCGGCGGTGGTGGGCCCCGCCGCCCCGGGCAAGACGGCCGACGAGACCCAGCTGTTCACCGCCGCACGGCTCGGCATCCCGTACGTCAACTCGGTGCACGAGGGCGAGGTGGAGGCGATGCGGGTGGCGGCCCACGGCCTCCCGCTCGTGTGCCTGAACCCCGTCGCCTGCTTCGGCGCCGGGGACCATCTGCTCAGCTCCACCCGCCTGGTGCGCTCCTTCCTGCTCGGCCGCATCCCGGTGTACATGGACGGCGCGGCGTCGATCGTCGACGTGCGCGACGTGGCCGAGGGCCACCTGCTGGCCGACGAGCTGGGCCAGGTGGGCGAGCGCTACATACTCGGCGGGCGCAACTTCACGTTCGACCGCCTCTTCGCCGACCTCGGCCGGCTGTCGGGGATCGATCCGCCCGTGAAGCTGCCGGCGCGCGTGGCCGAGGCCGCGGCGAACGTGCTCGGGCCGGGCGGGCGCTGGCCGCTCACCCGCTCCGAGGTGCGGGCCGCGGCGCAGTGGTGGACCTACCGCTCGACCCGGGCACGACGCGAGCTGGGCTGGAGGCCGCGCCCGCACGAGGAGACCCTCGAGGCCACGGTGACCTGGCACCTCGAGCGCGAGCACGGGCGGATCGCCCGCACGCGCCGCTCGCGGCAGATCCAGTACCGGCTGGCCGGAGTGGCCATGGGGGCCGCGGAGAGCGCGGTCGCGCTGGTGCGGAGCGTGCCGCTCGGCCGCAAGCACTCGGATCGGCCGAGTGCGCGCGGATCCGGTTTCTAGCATTCGGTGCGATGACCACCCTGTACCGCTGTAGGGCGCCGACGGACCTGGTCTGCCGCTGCGGCAAGGTGGCCCGGCGGTTGCGAAGCCTCGACATCGAGTTCGACGAGGTGCGCGTGCCCTTCCGCATGCGCGACCGGCCGGAGATCGAGGAGTTGACGGGGCAGCGCTGGGTACCCGTCCTCGTACACGGCGACCAGGTGGTGCACGACTCGCACCGGATCCTGGAGTACCTGGAATGGCTGGACAAGGACAAGCAGGTCGCATGAGACGGCTGCGCCGGCTGTGGCCCTATGTGCTGATGGCCTGGAGACGCTGGCAGGAGATGCCGCCCGAGCAGCGGGAGCGCTACAAGCGTCAGGCGCGCGACTACGCGCAGCGCGGGCGCACGGCCCTCGAGCAGCGCCGGCGCCGCCCGCCGCCGCGCTAGTACACCCGGAACTTCCGGCCGGGTGTACTAGTCGAGCTTGTTCTCGAGGCCGATCGGCCTCTGCACGGGCTCGGGCTGGGGCTCCGGCTCGAACGCCTCCTCCTCGGAGGGCTGCTCGGCGCCCAGCAGCGAGGCCAGCTCGCCGGACTCGAACATCTCCATCACGATGTCCGAGCCGCCGACCAGCTCGCCGTCCACGAACAGCTGCGGGATCGTGGGCCAGCCGGACACCGACGACAGCTCCTCGCGAATGCGCGGGTCGGGCAGGATGTCGAGCGCCGAGTACTGCACGCCGAGCGCGTTGAGGGCGCCGGCGGTCCGAGCGGAGAACCCACAGGCCGGCTGGTGGGGGGTGCCCTTCATGAACAGCATCACGCTGTTCTCCGTGATGGCGTTCTCGATGAAGCCGCGGATCTCGTCGTTGGTCATGGTGTCGCTCCGGGTCTATCGGGGCCCCGCGCAGCCGGCCGAGCCGGCTGCTTCGGGCTGGAGGTCTTGATGGAGAGCGCGTGGATGGGGCCGCCGACCTCGTCGCCGAACACGTCGTAGATCAGCTTGTGCTGCTGGATGCGCGACAGCCCTTCGAACCTGTCGGACACCACCTCGGCGCGGAAGTGGTCGCCGCCGCCGGTGAGGTCCTCCACGCGGACCTCGGAGCCGGGCAGCGCGTCTGCGATACGCTCCTGAAGTTCGGTTGCATCGGGCATCGGGAACATTCAGGGTACCGATGCATGCGCCGATACAATCTGGGCAGATGGTGATCCTCACCGACATCGCAGCTGAGAAGGTCCGCGCCTTCATGGAGGGCCAGGCGGCGGAGGGCGACGTGGGCCTCCGCGTCGGCGTGCGCGGCGGCGGCTGCTCCGGCTTCCAGTACGCGCTCGCCGTCGACGAGAAGCGCGACGACGACCACGTATTCGACCACTCCGGCATCCGCGTGCTCGTGGACTCGGCCAGCCTCCGCTACGTGGAGGGCTCCACGGTCGACTACACCGAGAACTTCATGGGATCGGGCTTCGAGGTCTCGAACCCGAACGTGGTCGCCTCGTGCGGCTGCGGCTCCTCCTTCCGCGTGGCGGAGGAAGAGCCCAGCTGCGGCGCGTCCGTCTGACCTAAGGGCTCGTCCGCACCGCCAGGGCGAGCTCCCGCGCCGCGCGGCGCAGCTCCGGCTCGGTGAGCGAGGAGTACCCCAGCAACAGCGCCGGGGGCACGGGCGCCACCGCCGCGCGGGCGCGAGCATCTTGCTCGCCGTCCCCGCATATACCACGTGCTCGGGTGCCAGGCCCTGGAGCGTGGCCACGGGGTCGCGGTCGTAGCGGTACTCGGCGTCGTAGTCGTCCTCGACGATCATCGCGCCGGAGCGTCGCGCCCAGTCGACCAGCGCGGCGCGCCGCTCGGGCGCCATGATCACACCGGTGGGGTGCTGGTGGGCGGGGGTGATCGCCACCGCGTCGACGCTCGCCTCCTCCAGCTCGGACACCATCAGCCCACGCTCGTCCACCCGGATCGGCACCGGCTCCAGGCCGGCGTAGGCGACCGACTTGGGCGGCACCGGATTGGACCTTCTGCTCGATCCAATCTCCGCTGGAGCCGGTCCCCGAGGACCACCGGCGCGTGCTGGCGGGGCTGGCCTACCTGCGCGCGGAGCGGCCGCCCGGCCGGCTGCGCCTGCCCGCCGCCGCGTAGTACGGCTACCCGAACCGTCGGGCGGCGGGCGCGGTGCCAGAATCGCCTTGGATGCTCGAGCTGACCGAGCACGACGAGGCGCTCGCCCGCTTGCGGGAGCTTGCCGCCGAGCAGGCCGCGCTGCGCCGGGTGGCGACGCTGGTGGCGGGGAACGCCGAGCCGTCGGAGGTGTTCACGCGCGTCTGCGCGGAGCTGGGAGCGGTGCTCGGAATCGAGAGCACGAACCTGACTCGCTTCGAGGGCGGCACGCAGAACGTGCTCGCCGGCTGGAGCGTGCACGGCGCGCCGGTGTTCCCCGTCGGCGAGGGCGTGCCGCTCGACGGCAACGCGGCCGTTGCGAAGCTGAGCCGGAGCGGCCGTCCCGAGCGGGTGGACGACTACGGCGGCCTCGAGGGCGAGCTGCCCGAGCGGATCCGCCGGGCCGGCATCGCCTCCGCGGTGGCGGTGCCGATCACCGTGGCGGGGCGGCTGTGGGGAGCCGTCGTCGCGTCCAGCGGGCGTCCCCACGGCTTTCCGGCCGACACCGAGGAGCGGGTGGCCGGCTTCGCCGAGCTCGTAGCGGACGCCGTGGCGAACGCCGACGCCCGCGAGCAGCTCGCCGCCTCCCGCGCGCGCATCGTGGAGGTGGAGGACGCCGAGCGCCGCCGCCTGGAGCGCAACCTCCACGACGGCGCGCAGCAGCGCCTCGTCGCGCTCGCCCTGGACCTGCGCTCGGTCGAGGGCAGCATCGACGAGAACCCCGCGGCGGCCAAGCGCCTGCTCGCCTATGCGCGCGAGGAGCTGGGGCAGGCGCTCGAGGAGCTGCGCGAGCTGGCCCGCGGGATCCACCCCGGGATCCTCAACACCCGCGGCCTCGGGTGCGCGCTCGCGTCGCTCGCTGCGCGGGCGCCCGTGCCGGTGCAGGTCACGGCGCTGCCCAGGGAGCGGCTCCCGGAGCCCGTCGAGGCGGCGGCCTACTACCTGGTGTCGGAGGCCCTCACCAACGTGGCCAAGCACGCCCGCGCCACCGAGGTGGTCGTGAGCGTGACGCGCACGGCCGACAACGCGCAGGTCGAGATCCGGGACGACGGCGTGGGCGGCGCCGCGCTCTCGAACGGCTCGGGGTTGCGCGGGCTCGCCGACCGGGTCGAGGCCCTCGGCGGAACGCTCGAGGTCAGCAGCCATCCCGAGGACGGGACCCGGCTGCTCGCGCTGATCCCGCTCGGCCAGCCGCCCGGCTTGCCGTGACTCACACGGGCGCGTTGTCCAGCGAGCTCCACAGGTAGAGGCAGGCCAGCGTCCGGTGCGGACGCCACGGGCGGGCCGTGCGCTCGAGCCGCTTCGCGTCCGGCAGCTTGCGCATGCGGTACTCGACCTGGACGGCGCGGCGGATGCCGAGGTCGCCCACGGGCAGCACGTCGGGCCGGCGCAGGTGGAACATCAGGAACATGTCGGCGGTCCACTGCCCCAGCCCCTTGATCGCGGTGAGCTGGGCGCTCACCTCCTCGTCCGGCAGGTCGGGCAGGCGCTCGAGCTCGAGCGTGCCCTCCTCTACGTGCCGGGCCAGGTCGCGCAGGTAGGCGACCTTGGCGCGGGACAGGCCGACGGCGCGGATCCGCTCGGGATCGGCCGCGAGCAGCTGGGCCGGTGTGGGCGCGTGGCCGTCGAAGATCTCGACCAGGCGGCCGTAGATGCTCCGGGCCGCTCTTGTGGAGAGCTGCTGGCCCACGATCGAGCGCAGCAGCGCGCCGTAGGCGTCGCCGGGGCGCTCGCGCCTCAGGTCGCGTCTCACCAGTGCGCCGTGCTCGTCGATCAGGCGGGCCATGACGGGATCGGCCTCGCGCAGCGCGGCGACCGTCTTGGGCGTGGCCTTCACCGGAGTTGTGCGGGAGCCCGCGCTCGGGCGGCCGCGTAAGCGTGGCTCGGGTCGCCGCGGGTCAGGGCGGTGCAAGTCAGGCCGCCGCCCGGTCGTGGAACGGGTGCTCGGCCTCGCCCAGCTCGGTCGAGGGCGGGTCGCCGAAGAGCCACTCGCGCGCGATCCGGTGCCAGTTGGCGGTGGCGCCGAGCTGGCCCAGCACGCCCAGCGTGAGCGCCTCCATGCGGCGCGCGAGCATCGCCTGCGGCGGCATCGTCTCGCGCCGCATCAGGTGCCAGTGGCGCGAGCGCGGGTCGCCGAAGTCGATCAGCACCTGGGCTACGAGCGCGCGGTCGACGGTCACCTCGCGGTCCTCGATGTACCAGCGCGTGACGTCGTGGAAGTGGTCGAAGACGGCCTGGGGCTCGATCTCCTCGTCGGCCGGATCGTAGAACCCCATCGCGCCGAGCTGGCGATGGAGCCCCTCCACGTCGCCCTCCATCCCGAACCGGACGGCGGCGATCTCGGCTTCGATGTCCTCGCGTGCCACCCGCTTCGTCATGCCGAAGTCGATGAACGCCACCCGCCCGTCGTCCATCAGCCGGTAGTTGCCGGGGTGCGGGTCGCCGGAGAAGTGGCCGTTGCGGTAGAGCGAGCCGAAGAAGAAGCGGAACACGATCTCGCCGAAGCGGTCGCGCGTGGCGGCGTCCATCTCCTGCACCTCCTCGAAGCCCTTCGCCTCCACCCACTCCGAGACGAGCACGTGCTCGCTGGACAGCCCGGTCACCACCGGCGGGACGTAGATGAAGGGGTGGCCGCGCCAGGTGCGTGCGAAGGCACGGTGCTGCTGGGCCTCGTGCTCGTAGTCGAGCTCGTCGGTCAGGCGCTCGCGGATCTCGTGCGTCATCGCCTTGGCGTCCATGCCGGGCGCGATCCGCTTGGCCACCCGCATGATCAGGCCCAGGTTCTGGAGGTCTGCGCGCACGGCCTGGGCCACGCCCGGGTACTGGACCTTGACCGCCACCTCGCGGCCCGAAAACGGGCTTTCGCCCGTTTCCCGGAGGCGGGCGCGGTAGACCTGGCCGATCGAGGCGGCGGCCACGGCCTGCTCGTCGAGCTCGGCGAAGGCGGCGTCGAGCGGCTCGCCGAGGTCGTCCTCGATCATCTTGCGCATGCGCTCGAAGGGCACGCGCGGCGCGGCGTCGCGAAGCTCGGCGAGCTTCGCCTGGATCCGCTCCTGGAACTCGGGCGGGAAGGCGCCGGTGTCGACGAACGAGGCCACCTGGCCCACCTTCATCGCCGCGCCCTTCATCTGGCCGAGCACCTCGAAGATCTGCTCGGCGGCCTGCATCTGGCGGCGGGTGGCGGCGTCGCGTCGCGCCTCGTCCCCGCGGGTGAGGTTGGCCGCCTTGGTCGCGTAACCGCGCGCCGTCTGGCCGCCGGCGAGCCGGCCGACCTTCGCGGCGCGCCGCCAGCGCCCGGTGGGAAGGTCGTCGGCCATCGCCCCAGGGTACGCAAGCGCCCGTTCTGGGCCGAGGACCGAGCGGTCCACCGTCCTGCTCTGGGGTTGCTGTGCAACACCTAGGCAGGACAGTGGATGACCGCCGATCGGCGGCAGGTCCACTCCTATCCGCGATCTCTTCGCAGCCAGGCGACCAGGGCGGCCGCGGCCAGCAGCGCGGCCAGCAGCCATGCCGAGCCGACCAGGCCGGCGGAGAGCGCGTCCTCGAACGAGCCGCCGCCCTCGCGCTCCTCGAGCTGGGCGCGCTGGAACAG
>JBOGXS010000340.1:0-14154 GCA_050693815.1 Thermoleophilaceae bacterium
ACTTCATCGTGCTCGTGACCAAGACCGACCCAAACGCCGGCTACGACGGCTTTTCGCTCTTCCTCGTCCCTATGGACACCCCCGGTGTCGTCCGCGAGAAGAAGCTCGAGAAGCTCGGGATGCACGCGAGCGACACGGCGCTGCTCGCCTTCCAGGACGTGCGCGTCCCCGCCGACGCCGTCCTCGGCCAGGAGGGCAAGGGCTTCTACCACATCATGTGGGAGCTCCAGGGCGAGCGCCTGATCGGCGCCGCGGGGTGCGTGGCCGGCGCCCAGCGCTGCTTCGACCGTACGCTGCAGTACGCGCAGGAGCGCAACGCGTTCGGCCGCCAGATCGGCAAGTTCCAGGTGATCCGGCACAAGTTCGCCGAGATGGCCACCAAGATCGAGACCGCGCGCCAGCTCGTCTATATGACCGCCTGGCGCTTCCAGAACGGCGAGTACCCGGTGCGCGAGATCTCGATGGCCAAGCTTTACACCGCCCGGATGGCCTGCGAGGTGACCGACGAGTGCCTGCAGATCCACGGCGGGGCGGGCTACATGAAGGAGTACGGCATCGAGCGCGCCTGGCGCGACATGCGCCTGAACAGGATCGGCGCGGGCACGGACGAGGTGATGCTCGACGTGATCGGACGGTCGTACGGGCTCTGAACGGGCGCGCCCGCGTCAGGCCCCGGCCGCGCTCGGCCCGTCCTCGCGCCGGAGCTCGGCGAGGACATGGAGGAGGCCCTCGGTGTTGGCCCGGATGCCGTGCCCGATGTCCTTGAGCTCCGCCTTGATCTCGTTGAGGATCTCACGACCCTCGCGCTGCTCGAGCAGCATCTCGCGCATGACCGCCTGGCTGTTCGCGAACCTCGCCTGGTTGCGACGGTGCTCCTCCCGATTGAGCCGGTGCTCCTCCCGATTGAGCCGGTGCTCCTCCCGGATGAGCCGCATCTCATCGCGGATCTGCTCCATCAGCTCCCTGAGGTCCGGCTCCGTCACGATCTCGATTGTGCCATGCCGCGCCGCTCGAATGGGCACACTTCCGTGACATTCGTGCGACCGCTCAGGATCGAGATCGACCGATCGGGTCCGCTGCACGAGGGAGCCGAGGGTGGCCACAACCGCTGGCATCCGGACCTGGCCCCGGTCGCCTCGGTCGCGCCGGGCGACGTGGCCACCTTCGAGCTGCGCGACTCGCGCGACGGCCTGATCGGCCCCGATTCCGGCCACGGCGACCTGCTCGACGTTCCCGGAATCGCCCATCCGCTGACCGGCCCGCTCGAGGTGCGCGGCGCCGCACCGGGCGACGTGCTCGAGCTCGAGGTGCTCGGCTACGAGACGGACGGCTTCGGCTGGACCGCGATCTGGCCCGGCTCCGGCTTCCTCGGCGACCTGTTCGAGCGGCCGTTCCTGGCCCGCTGGGAGCTGGCCGGTGGCGTGGCGCGGTCGGAGCAGCTACCCGGCGTGGCGGTGCCCGCCTGCGTGCACGCCGGCACGATCGGCGTCGCGCCCTCGCCCGAGCTCTTCGAGCGGGCGCGCACCCGTGAGGCCGCGCTCGGCGAGGCGGGCGGCGTGATCCACCCGCCGTCGCCGGAGCGCGCCTGGCCGCCCCAGGCGGCCGACGGCCTGCGCACCTATCCGCCGCGCGAGAACGGCGGCAACATGGACATCCGCGACCTGGGCCCCGGCGCTCGCCTCCAGCTGCCGGTGCACGTGCCGGGGGCGCTGCTGTCGGTGGGCGACCTCCACTTCGCGCAGGGCGACGGCGAGGTGTGCATCTCGGCGATCGAGACCGGCGGCTCGGCCACCCTCCGGGTCGGGCTGCGCCGCGACGGCTGGCGCCCCACCTTCCCCTGCTACGAGGCGCCGCCGCGGCCGCCCCGGACGATGTTCGCCACTACCGGCATCCCGCTGGACGACGGCGGCTGGCAGGGCGACCTCGACCTGAACCTGGCCACCCGCCGGGCCCTCGTGGAGCTGCTGTCCTGGCTCGAGCACGAGCGCGGGCTGGCACGCGAGCCGGCGTACGTGCTGATGAGCGTGGCCGCCGAGCTGAGGATCTCCGAGCTGGTCGACGCGCCGAACGCGCTCGTGTCGGCGGCGCTGCCGCTGGACGTGTTCGAGGATTGAGGGCGGTGCCTCGCCCGACCCCGCCCTTCGCCGAGAAGCACGACGCCCTGCGGCGCGAGATCCGCGAGTTCGTGTCCGGCGAGCTGCGGCCCCACGCGGCCGAGTGGGAGGAGGCGTGCGGGTTTCCCGACGAGGTGTTCGCGCGCATGGGTGAGCTGGGCCTGCTCGGGCTGAAGTACCCGCACCAGCCTGTCCGCAACTCCCGGCTCGGGGTATCCCCTGAGTCGCAAAACCAGGCCGCCCTCTTGCATCCAGCACGTCCGTACAGTTGTATATACAGTGGCATGTGGACTTCGAGTGGGACGACGCCAACCGACAGCATGTGTTGGAGCACGGTGTCGACGCGGCAGACGCCGAGGATGCGCTGCTCGACCCTGCCCGCATCGGCGTGCCCGCGTATCGAGCGCGCGGGGAGCAACGCTGGGCCGCTCTCGGTGCGACCGAGGACGGTCGGGTCCTGTTCGTCGTTTTCACCCGTCGGCGCTCGAAGGTTCGCGTCATCACGGCCCGTGACGCGGCCCCACGTGAGAAGCGTCGCTATCGAAGGTCGTGGAGGTGAGTGGGATGGCTAAGCGAGGCACGAAGAAGAGGGTTGTGGAGCGCCCCGAGGACATCCCCGCCTTCGCCTCCGAGGACGAGGAGGCTCAGTTCTGGTCCGAGCACGAGCTCGGCGACAACATGCTCAAGGACATGAAGCCGCTCGCCGAAGACGTCCTACCCCCTCCGCGGACGCCGGCACGTCCGGTGTCGGTTCGCTTCGAGGCCCAGCTGCTGCAGCGGCTCCGAGACCTCGCCAGTCGTCGAGGCATGCGTTACCAGACGCTGCTGAAGCAATTCGTGCTCGAGCGCCTCTACGAGGAGGAGCAGCGAGAGGGCCTGGTTCGCCCGCGCCGAGATGCCGCCAAACGCGGTGGGAAGCGTCGCACCACCCAGAGGAAGACTTCAGCCGGGAAGCGTTGAGGGGTCCGTCGCCGCTCCGCTACCGCGCGACCGAAGCGGTCCTCGCGTCGATCGAATCGCGCGCGTTCCTGATCGCCTCCTCAGCCGGCACTCGCTCGGCCGGGCCGGGCTCGTCGAAGACGTGCCCATACACCTCGAGCGTCATGGTCGGGCTGTGGCCGAGCTGACGCGCGACCTCGAGGATCCGTACGCCTCCCTGAATCAGGAGGCTGGCGGGTGACCTCTACCCCTGCTTCGTCGTCTACGCGGTCGTGCAAGCCACGGGCACGATCCGCAAGGATGACCGCATGTCCGCGAGAACGGACATCGTCCGGCGCGCCCACGATGCGTTGAATCGCGGCGACGCGGAGGGGCTCGTAGCGCTGTGTGCGCCGGACTTCCGCCTCGACATGTCCGATCGCGTCTTCAATCCCGAGGTGTACTCGGGCGACGACGGCATACGGCGATTCATGGCCGAGGTCCACGAGGTGTGGAAGACCTTCACGTGGGAGCCGACCGACGTGGAGGAGACCGACGATGTCGTCCTCGCGTTGGTGCATTCGGTCGGGCACGGTCGCGGGAGCGGCCTGGACATCGATCGGCACAGCGCCATGCTCTGGCGTATCCCGGAGGAAACGCTGCTCGCACTGACCTTTTACCGCGATCCGTCGGCCGCCCGGAGGGCAGCCGACATCGATTCGGCCTGAGTCGCGACAAGCGAGCGTGCCCGCCCCCCATCGGAGAGCGCTGCTTGGGACGATCAGAAGGCGTCGGACCCGCCGGGTGGCTCGCGCTCGCTTCCGTCTGCGGTTGCAGTCGTCACCGCCCGCCCGGACGGCGTGCTCGCCGCTCGTCCGTTCCGCGCGTACCGCGAGGCTCGGCCGGGACGCCTGCTTCCGCCCGAGTGCGGACGCGGTCTTGGTCATCGTTTGTCAGGTGGTAGCCCTGGAGGGGGCGTCCTCGTACTCGTCGTGGCGGCGCAGCCAGAAGACCTGCTCGCCCTCCTCGTTGCGGCCGATCGGTGTGCGGTCCCGGGCGAAGACGTCATCCGTGTAACGCGGCGCGTGCCTGCGACTGCGACAGGCTCGACGACTGCGGACTCTTCGCGGCCGGCGGGCCCCTTCCTAGTGCGGTGCCGGGAGCGCCCGCTCCTCGTCCGGCCCAGGTGGCGGCGCCGCGCGCGTCTGGGTGACGATCGCGACGATCACGATCGCGCCGCCGACGAGCGTGAGCGTGCTGGGGCGCTCGTCGAGCGCGAGCCACACCCACACGGGGCCGAGCACCACCTCGAGCAGCGTGATGAGGCCCACCTGCGCGGCCGGTATTAGCCGCGCGCCGACAGTGAGCAGCGCAAAGCCGAGCCCGATCTGACCGATGCCGAGCGCCGCCAGCCAGACGACGTCGTCGCCGCCGATTTCGCCGGGACTGGCGAAGGGAAAGAAGGCCGTGACGAGGATCGCCTGCGACAGGCAGGTGGCCGGAGCCATCGAGACGTCGTGGCGCCAGCGGGTGATCACGATCATCACCGCGAAGGCGAGCGCCGCGACGAACGAGAGGCCGTCGCCCGCCAGGCTGCCCTCGCCCGGAGCCCCGAGCATCAGCGTGACGCCCGCCAACGCCAGCGGCATCGCCAGGACCGTGCGTCGCGTGATCGGCTCGCCGAGCGTCACCTGGGCGAGCAGGGCGGCGAGCATGGGGGCGACGGCCAGGATGAAGAGGACGCGTGCGACGCTCGTGTGGTTGAGCGCGGCGATGAAGCTGCCCGACGCGGTCGCGACGCACAGCGCCACGGCGACGCCCGCGAACCCGACGGACCTGAACGCCTGCACTACCTGCCCGCGCTCGACGAGCGCGACATAGGCCAGCAGCGCGGCGCCCGCGAACGCCGCTCGGCCGAGGACCTGCGTCGACGTGTCGAGCGTGAGCTGGCGCTGGAGGACGCCGGCGGTCGACCACGCGACTGCGGCGAGCGCCACGTAGATCTGCCCGCGCCGCTGG
Source organism: Thermoleophilaceae bacterium (assembly GCA_050693815.1). Taxonomy (GTDB): domain Bacteria; phylum Actinomycetota; class Thermoleophilia; order Solirubrobacterales; family Thermoleophilaceae; genus JACVRW01. Next base: position 5,052 of record JBOGXS010000340.1, read on the forward strand.
CGCCGCGACTCCTCGAGCGCCACCGTCGCCGTCACGCCGTCACGCCGTCACGCCGTCACGCCGTCAAGTGATAGCGAATGCCGCGCTCAGCCCAGCATCTCTTCCAGCGTGAGCGCGCCGACAGGAGCGCGAGGTGAGGTGACACGTGCGGGAAGCTGCCGAGCTACCAGGCCGACTGGCGAGGGAGTTGCTCGGGCTCGCGAGGGACGATGAGGTCGCCGCTCGCGCGATGCTGGAGACCGATGCGGTCACCGACGCCATCGTCGGATTTCATTGCCAGCAGGCGGTCGAGAAGTCGCTCAAGGCGGTCCTTGCGGCCTCCGGCGCCGACTTCCCATTCACCCACGACCTCGGTGGCCTGATCGAGCTGTGCGAAGGAGCCGGCACGCCGGTCCCGGCGACGCTTGAGGACGCCGACAGGCTCACCCGTACGGCGCCCGGCTCCGGTATGGCAGACCGGACCCGGCCACCGTTGATCGGCACGCCAGCGGTGGGCGGCGGCAGCCGTCATGGTGAAGCGCCGGTAGCTGCGGAGCCCGCCGGTGCGGGCGTCGATCAGGACGATCCGGTTGGCGGGTCGAGACGCACGTGCGCGGCGCCGTCAGGGTGCACCCGGCTCGAGCCGGCACGCCGTAGGCTGCCGTCTTCGAATCGACGACAAAGGAGACGAACAGTGGGAGTCCTCGACGGAAAGGCGGCCATCGTCACTGGGTCGGCCCGGGGCATCGGGCGCGCCACGGCGGAGCTGCTCGCGGAGCAGGGTGCGCGGGTGCTCGTCAACGACCTCGACGGCGACGTGGCCGAGCAGGCGGCCTCGGAGATCTCGGGGGAGACGACCGTGCTCGGCGGCGACCTCACCAAGGAGGGCGTCTGCGACCAGCTCGTCCAGAAGGCCGTAGACGAGTTCGGACAGCTCGACATCGTCGTCAACAACGCCGGCTACACCTGGGACGGCGTCGCCCACCGCATGACCGACGACCAGTTCCGGGCCATGCTCGAGATCCACACGGTCGTGCCGTTCCGGATCGTCCGCGCCGCCGCTCCCCACCTCCGCGACCCGGCCAAGCAGGAGCGCGAGGAGGGCCGCGAGGTGTTCCGCAAGATCGTGAACGTCAGCTCGATCTCGGGCACGATGGGCAACGCCGGTCAGGTCAACTACTCGGCCGCCAAGGCCGGCGTGGTCGGGCTGACGAAGACCCTGGCCAAGGAGTGGGGCCAGTTCAAGGTCAACGTGAACGCCGTGGCGTTCGGGTTCGTCGAGACCCGCCTCACCGCCTCCAAGGAGGAGGGCGGCAAGATCGAGATGGAGGGCCAGGAGATCCAGCTCGGCATCCCCGAGCAGATGCGGGCGATGGCCGCGATGATGATCCCGCTCGGCCGCCCCGCCTCACCGCAGGAGGCGGCCGGCCCCGTCTTCTTCCTCTGCTCCCCCTGGGCGAACTACGTGCACGGCCAGATCCTGAACGTGACCGGCGGCCAGTTCGGCGGGATGTACATCTGAACCGGGGGCTCACGCCCCCCGGGACCCCCCGCTGATTCCTGGCCGCTCGCCGTTAGCCGGCCGCGAGCCGCGCTCAGGCCGAGGGGCCCGTGACCACGGTGTCCGGGTCGGGAGCCGATGCATCCGCTTCCGGCTCACCGTCTGGCTGCTTGTCGGGGTTCCAGGAGAACGCGTACTCGGGGTTGTCGACGTCGCGCCAGAGCGACGCCAGCTTCAGGGGCCGGAAGGTGTCCCACATCACGGCCAGCTCGTCCGTGGCCTTCTTGCCCAGCGCCTTCTCGACCGCCCCCGGCTGCGGGCCGTGGGGCAGCCCGGACGGGTGCAGCGTGAGGCAGCCCACGTCCACGCCCTTGCGCGCCTCGTAGTTGCCCGCCGCGTAGAACATGACCTCCTCGGACTGGATGTTCGAGTGGTGGTACGGCAGCGGCACGGCTTCCGGGTCCCAGTCGAGCATCCGCGGGGCGAACGTGCAGATCACGAAGTTCGGCCCCTGGAACGTCTGGTGCGCGGGCGGCGGCAGGTGGAAGCGGCCGGCGCGCGGCTCGAAGTCGTCGGCGTTGAACGTGTACGGCCACACGTAGCCGTCCCAGCCCACTACGTCGAACGGGTGCCGGTCGAGCACGTAGTCCTGGTAGCCGTCGCGCACCCGCACCGTGACCGGGAACTCGCCCTGGTCGTCGTAGGTCTCGAGCTCCTCGGGCGGGTGGAAGTCGCGCTGCGAGAAGGGCGCGTGCTCGAGCAGCTGGCCGTAGCGGTTGCGGTAGCGGTTCGGCGTCTCGATCTCGCCCGGGGTGTGGAAGCAGACCCAGAACTGCTCCTCGCCCGCGGGCAGCTCGAAGGCGTGCGTGGTGCCGCGGGGGATCACCACGTAGTCGCGCTCGCGGAACGGCACCCGCCCGAACACCGTGCGCAGCACGCCGCGCCCGCGGTGGACGTAGAGCACCTCGTCGCCCTCGCCGTTGCGGTAGAAGCCGTCGAGCGGCTCCGTCGGCTTGCAGATCGACACTTCGATGTCGCCGTTGAACATGAGCAGGCGGCGCCCGAAGACGGGGCTCCCGCCCGCCGTCAGCCCGTTCGCATCCGCCAACCGATGCACGTGTGCGTCCGGCACCCATTCGTCTCGCTCGATCGGGCGAAAGTCACCGACCTGATCGAGGCGGCAGGGGGACTGCCGATGAAGGAGGATCGACTCGTTGCCCGAGAAGCCCTCGTAGCCCATGACCTCCTCCACGAGGAGGGGCGAGCCGCTTCCGTCCGCCCGCACCTGCACGTGGCGCTTCGCGGGGACGCTTCCAAGCCGCGCGTAGCGCATCAGAGGTTCCCTCTCCGCTCCTGCTCGCGCTCGATGGCCTCGAACAGGGCCTTGAAGTTGCCCTCGCCGAACCCGCGCGCGCCGTGTCGCTCGATGATCTCGAAGAACACCGTGGGGCGGTCGCCGACCGGCTTGGTGAAGATCTGCAGCAGGTAGCCCTCGTCGTCGCAGTCCACGAGGATTCCGAGCCGCTTGAGGTCGTCGATCTCCTCGTCGATCTCGCCCACCCGGTCGGGCACCTCGTCGTAGTACTCCTCCGGAATGTTCAGGAACTCGACGCCGCTCTCCTTCAGCTCCGTGACGCAGCGAACGATGTCGCGGGTGGCCATCGCGATGTGCTGGGCGCCAGCGCCGTTGTAGTACTCGATGTACTCCTCGATCTGCGACTTGCGCTTGCCCTCGGCGGGCTCGTTGATCGGGAACTTGATGCGGCCGGTGCCGTCGGTGACCACCTTCGACATGAGGGCCGAGTACTCGGTCGAGATCGCCTCGTCGGAGAAGTGGATCATCTCGGTCATGCCGAAGACGCGCTCGTAGTAGGCGACCCACTCCTCCATGTGGCCCAGCTCCACGTTGCCGACGATGTGGTCGATGGCCATCAGCAGCATCCCGTCGGGATCCCTGGGCGCCTCCCCGCGGGCCTCGTAGCCGGGCAGGAAGGCTCCCCCGTAGCCGTCGCGCTGGACGAAGAGGTGCAGGGTGTCGCCGTAGGTCTCGACCGAGGAGAGCTGGACGCGCCCGTGCTCGTCCTCGACCCAGTGCGGCGTGTGCACGCCGCGCGCGCCGTGGGCCACGGCGTGCTCGTAGGCCGCAGCCGCGTCGGGCACGCCGAGGGCGATCTTGTGCACGCCGTCGCCGTGATGGGCGTGGTGGCCGGCGATCTCGTCGCCGCCCTTGAGCGTCCCGGTGAGCACGAGCCGGATGCGGCCCTGCTCGAGCACGTGGGAGACCCGGTCGCGCCGGCCCGTCTCGAGTCCGGAGTAGGCGGTCTCGGTGAAGCCGTAGGCGCGCGTGAAGAAGTAGGCCGCCTGGGCCGCGTTGCCCACGTAGAGCTCGACGTGGTCGATGCCGTGGACGGGCATCGTGTCGTCTTGGGCAAGCGGGACCGCGCCGGGGAGGACCTGTTCTGTAGCCATTGCGTAATGATTCCGCGGTCCAGGCCGCTTCTCAATGCCGATTCGTTGCAGGCGTGTCACACTTCGCGTCCAAATGGACGACATCGACCGGAGAGTCGTTGCGCTGCTGCGCGAGAACGCCCGGCGCTCCTTCAAGGACATCGGCGGCCACGTGCACCTCACGGCGCCCGCGGTGAAGCGACGCGTCGACCGGCTGGAGCGCGACGGCGTGATCCGCGGCTACACCGCAACGGTCGAGCCGAGCGCGTTCGGCTGGCACGCCGAGGCGTTCGTCGACCTCTACTGCGAGGGCCACATGCCCGGCGAGGCGATCAAGCGCGCCGTCGAGGGGGAGCCGGGCGTGGTCTCCGCCCACACCGTGGCCGGCGAGGCCAGCGCGATGCTCCACGTGATGGCCGCCGACACCCAGGGCCTCGAGTCCGCGCTCGAGCGCATCCGCGCCACCGACGGCGTGACCCGCACCGTCACCGAGGTGGTGCTCTCGACGCTGTTCGAGCGCTGAGCTGCTCTCAGCGACCCGGCGCCATCCCCGGCCCGGCCCCGGGGTCGTCCTCGCCCTCGTCGGGGTCGCGCACGACCTCGGTCGGGTCGACCTGGTCGGGCTCGGCGTAGGTGGACGTCGCGCGGTCCGCCTCCTCCTCGGGGGTGAACCCGTCGGCCTCCGGGCTGCGCCGGCCCTCGCCGTGCTGGGCAGCCTCCGTCAGCTCTCGCTCCGCCTCCTCGAAGCCCTCGGCCTCGCCCTCCCCGGCCTCGGCCAGCGGGCGCGACTCCTCGTCGCCCTCGTAGTCCGGTGCGGCTCCGCCGATCGACCCCACCTCCTCGGCTGCGGCCTGCTCCTCCTGTCGCAGCAGGGGATCCTCGGGGGTGTCGAGGTCGCGGTCCATGCTGGTGCGCTCCCGTTCCTCTTCCATTCGCCTCACCTACCCGGCGCGGCGGGGAGTGAGTCAGGACCTCGACCTGCGCTCCTCCGCCAGCGGCTTGCCGCCCGTGTCGGCCAGGCCGCCCGGCGGCCAGGCGCCGAACCAGTTGTCGCGCGCGCCGTCGAGCGTGAGGACCGCCCCCGAGAAGTAGTCGCCCGCCGGCGTGGCCAGGTAGGCGACGAGCCAGGCGAACTCCTCCACGGTGCCGAGCCGCCCCAGCGGCACCGTGCCCGCCGCGCCCTCCACCACCGGCTTCGGGTACTTCGTCAGGAGCGTCTCGGTGGCGAAGTGGCCGGCCGCCACCGCGGTCAGCCTGATCCCGAAGCGGGCCCACTCGATCGACAGCACGCGGGTCAGGTTCTCGACCGCGGCGCGCGCCGCCGACGAGTGCGCCATCCCGGGCAGGCCGTGGTGGGGCGAGAGCGTGACGTTGACGATCTTGCCGCCCCGGGGCTGGCCGTCCGGCCCGTCCATCATCGCCCGCGTGGCCACCGCGTGGGTCATCAGTCAGGTCCCCTCCACGTTCAGCCGCACCACCGTGCGAAAGCCCTTCGGCGTGATGTCCTCGGCCGGCGTGAGGTACTGGCCACCGGCGTTGTTCACGAGCAGGTCGATCCTGCCGTGGCGCTCGAGCACCCCGTCCACCAGCTCCTCCACCTGGTCCTCCTCGCGGATGTCGCAGCTCCGCGCCTCCACGCGCCCGTCCCCGGCGCGGCCGGCGGTCTCCTCGAGCGGCTCGAGGCGTCGCCCGCACACCACCACGCACGCCCCTAGCGCGGCCAGCTCGAGCGCGCTGGCGCGCCCCAGCCCCGAGCCGCCGCCGCTGATCAGCGCCACCTGCCCGTCGAGCAGGCCGGGCCGGAAGAGCTTCGACGGCATGGCCGCTCGCAGCGTAACCCCTCGGAGAGTTAGGCGACCCTAAGCCAAGTGCTACCGTCCCGCTCCCGCATGAGGTGCTGCCGCTCGACGCCCCGCTGCCGCCACTGCCCCGCCAAGCGGATCGCCGACGAGCGGATCCTGCGAGCGCTGGGACTGCCGGTCGAGCCGTCGCTGCCACCACACCTGCGGGGCATTCCGCCCAGTCTCCACAAGTACGAGCCGCTCCTGCGGCGCAGCTGGCTGGAGCGCGGCTAGCCCGAGGCGCCCCCGCTTCTGATTGGGCGATCCGATCCGACGCGCCGTCCTGCTTTGCGTCCGCATAGCGGACGCTAGGCAGGACAGCGCCCTGATTCGGCGCACGTTTCGGCCCACCGCTATGGCCAGCGGGGGGCCCGAGGGAAGCGGCGCGCCTAGCCCTCGCCGCCCAGCTCGCCGCCGTCGCGCGCCAGGAACTCCTCGAGCATCATCGGGTACTCGCGCACCCGCTCGGCCACCTGCAGCAGCGCCTCCATCGTGGCCTCCTCCTCCACCTGCTCGTCCACGAACCACTGCATGAAGCTCTCGCTGGCGTAGTCGTTCGTCTCGCGGGCGATGTCGAACAGGCCGGAGATCGCGACCGTGACCTTCCGCTCGTGCTCGAGCGAGAGCCGGATCGGCGCGACGTGGTCGTCGAAGGACGTCCTCGGCGCCGCGATCTCCCCGAGCCGAAGGTCGGCGCCGGTGTCGCGCAGGTAGTTGAGCATCTTCATGGCGTGCCCGCGCTCCTCGTCGGCCTGGTCGTAGAAGAACTTGGCCAGGCGGGGGAAGGTCTCGCGGTCGTACCAGGCGCCCACCGCGGTGTACTGGTGGGCGGCCCTGAACTCGCGCCCTATCTGCTCGTTGAGAGCCTCGACGAAGCGTTCCGACGGCATATGTGAAGCCTACCCCGCCGCCCCGTCGCACACCCGGGGCCGAGCGCGAACAGGCCCCAGCCGAGGATCGGCCAGATGGGCCAGAAGTAGCCCGCTCCTGTGAGCGCCCAGATCGCCACGAGCAGGACCGAGGTGGCGAGGAAGGGGTGCAGCGCGTGCGGTCGGGGCGCGCGGTGCGGGCGCTGCTCCCCGTGCGGGCGCTGCTCGCCGTGCGGGCGCTGCTCGCGTCGCGACGCGGTGCCCGGCTCCGGCGGAAGGTCGGCCACGAGCGGCTCCAGCTCCGCGTGGGTGCGCGCCCCAAACGCGGCCTCGAGCCGCTCCTCCAGCTCCTCCGCGCTCAGCCGGCCCTCGCCGGCGGCCTTGCGCAGCCGCTCGGCCACGCGCTCGCGGTCGGCGTCTGCGGCTCTCAGCTGGGGATCGGTCATGTCGCCTCCTGCAGGTGCTGGCCGTGGAAGCCAAAGGGTATGTGATGCGGCGCCTCGGCACGCGCGACCTCCTCGAAGCACTGCGCGTCGAGCACCAGCAGGAAGGAGCGGCCCGCGGCCGCGTCGAGCACCACCGACAGCACCACGCCGGCGTCCTCGTCCTGCGCGCCGGGCCGGCGCACGAACACCGGCTCGCCGGGGTAGCAGCCCGGGGCCGCCCACACCGAACGCGTGCCGTCGCTCACGTCGACCTTGACGAGCTGGTCGAGCCAGCCTCCCTCGTTGCCGGTGAAGTAGGCGTAGCGGTAGTCGCGCGCGTTGCGGCGCCCGTAGTCGATCCGGGGCAGCTCCACGCTGCCCTCGGCGAGCGCCTCGCACCGCACGGCGCCGCCCTCGAGGTCGATCGCGTAGCGGCGCAGCTCGGCCGGCGGCATCGCGCCGCGGGGTCCGTGCTCGTCCAGGTAGAGCGCGTCGATGATCGAGGGGTCGTCGTAGGCCACCAGGTCGACCACGAGCTCGCGGCCGCCGTCGCGCTCGTACGCGTTGACGTGGTGGAAGCAGAAGAAGGCGTCCGTCTCGTATGTGCCGCGCAGGGCGCCCGTCTCCCGGTCGACGACCTGGAGCCGCGTGGGCTCGCGCGGGTCCCACTCGTAGTTCTCGATGAACGGCTTCCCGGAGAGCGCGAGCCTCAGCGGGTTCACGCGCAGCGGGTACTCGGCCAGGATCAGGTGGCGCCCGCTCATGCCGAACGAGTGCATGTACGCCGGCCGCCGCACCGGGAGCCTGGCGATCACGCGGCGGCGCGACCCGCCCGCGGGCAGGCCGTAGAGCACGTACTCGCTGACGCGCGAGAGGCGGGCCACGTAGTTCACGAGCTCGTCGCGCTCGGGGTCGTGGTGCGGATGGGCGGTCGTCACGTGGGCGCGCAGGCCGTCCGCGTACTCGAGGTGGCCGAGCGTCTCGAGCGTGTCCGGGTCGAACTCGACCGGCATCGGCGTCTCGGTCATGGCGATGTAGCGCTCCCCGATCCGGGCCAGGTTCACGTTCGGGTTGTCCGTGAAGTCCGGCGAGAAGATCGCCTGCACGCGCTTGAAGATCGAGCGGCACGGGTCGGTGGCGAAGCCCGCGGTCAGGCGGCCCTCGCGCGCCTCGCGGTAGGCGCCGCTCTCGAGGAAGCGGCTCGCGTAGGACACCTCTCCGCCGGAGAAGCCGAACCGGTTGAGCATCGCCAGGCCGTCGAACCAGTGGTCGACGCGCCGGTCGCCCACCTCGAGCATGGCCGGCGTGACCCGCACCAGCGCCCCGCCGAGCCACTCGGGCACCACGCCGCCGACCGGCAGTCGCTCGACCGCCGTCTCCTCCCCCAGGCTGGCGAACCCGAGCCGGAAGTCCGTCGTGGCCGTCTGCGATGTTGCCGTGGTCATGGTCGAGACTGTATCGTCTATTTTGGACTAATGCAAGAGCCCCTGCGCCTCGGCCCCGTCTCGTACGTCGTGCTCGGCTTCGTCGACTGGGCCGGCGAGGCCACCCCCTACCGGCTCAAGCAGCTGGTGGCGGGCTCGGTGGGGAACTTCTGGACCCTCCAGCACGCCCAGCTCTACACCGAGCCCGAGCGGCTCGCGGGCGGCGGCTACCTGACCGAGGATCGCGAGACGGGGGGGCGGCGGCGCAAGCTGTACCGCATCACGGACGCGGGGCGGCGGGCGCTCGCCGAGTGGCGCGCCGAGCCCACCGACGCGATCCCCGACCTGCGCGCCCCGGCGCTGCTGAAGCTCTTCTTCGGAGCCGACCCGGCGACCCTGGCCCCCGTGCAGGTGGATTCCTACCGACGCAAGCTCGCCGAGTACGAGGCGATCCGCGACTCGATGCCGGACTCCGTCCCGGAGGGCCCGCGGCTCGCGCTGGACTCGGGCATCGCCAACGCGCGCCAGCAGATCGAGTGGTGGGAGGAGGTTATGGTCCGCGCCGATGGCGACCGCGGCCGAGCCCCGTCCCGCTGAGCTGCCGCTCCCGGGCGGC
>JBOGXS010000341.1:0-24827 GCA_050693815.1 Thermoleophilaceae bacterium
CGCCGCGGGCCGGCGTGGCGAGCTTCGACGGCCGGCCGGTGGCCGCCTGGCTCAAGCCGTACCTGGAGTGGGCGCGCGCGCAGGGCTGGAAGGGCACGCTCAACAGCGGCTTTCGCGACCCGGCCTACTCGGAGAAGCTGTGCATCTCGATGTGCGGGGCGCCGAGCTGCCCGGGCCGCTGCGCGGGCCGGGCCTCGAATCACGCCGGCAACGTCAACCCCGCGGGCGCCATCGACGTGAGCGACTACGTGACGTTCGGGACTCTGATGAGGAGGTGCCCGTACTCGCCGCGCGTCTTCAACGCCCTCGGAGCGCGCGACCCGGTCCACTTCTCGGCCACAGGGAGCTAGCGAGCTCCCCCCCGTCGCATCCAGTGGAGCGTTCTGGTGCCCGCGCACCGGTTGTCGCGACCTCGGGGAGCTGTCCTGCCCAGGGGTCGCTATGCGACCCTAGACCAGGACGGTGCCTGGCCGAGCCATGGGCGTCCGGCCTCCGCCGGCCGTCACAGGGCCCGCATCTCGCCGTCGAGCTCGATCAACTCGACCTGCTCGAGTCGCGCCAGCTCCCGCACCTGCTCCGGCGTCAGCGTGCCGGCAACGGCGGGGATGGTCTCGGAGATGGAGCGGAGCTCCGTGCCCTCCCGGTCGACCAGTCCCGCGGCGTCGGCTCCCTCGACGAGCGTGACGATGACGGGCAGCTCCCGTCCCTCCTCCTGCGCCGACTCGAGCTCCTCGCGCAGGGCCGGGCTGACCTTCTCGCTCACGGGAGGCCCAGAACCGGCCCCGGCCGCGTGAGCGAGCACGCCGCCTGCTTCGCGTCGACCCGTCCGAAGCCGTAGTTCGGGTCCCGGCCCGGGGGCCCGAGGTTGTCCGCCGTCTTGGCGAGCAGGCGCCGGATCGCGACGTTGTCCGCCCAGCGGTGAGAGCCCCAGGCGAGGGCCGCGGCGCCGCTCACGTGCGGGCAGGCCATGCTGGTCCCGTCGAGGCGGCCGTACCCGCCGCCCGGCAGCGTCGAGAGCACCTGCACGCCGGGCGCGCTGAGCTCGATGTCCGGGCCCCTGTTGCTGAACGGGGCGATCACGTTCGCGCTGTCGAGCGCCGAGACCGCCAGCACCGTCGCGTACCGGGCGGGGAAGCCGACCGGGCCGCCGTCGTTCCCGGCGGCGGCCACCAGCAGGCGGCCCCGGTTCCAGGCGGCGTCGCAGATCGTCTTGACCGCGTTGGGAGCGGCCGCCGGGCTGCCGAGGCTCATGCTCAGGATCCTGATGCCGCGCTTGATGCACCAGTCGATGCCGGCCACGAGGTTGCTCCAGGCGCCGCTCCCGGTGCCGTCGAGCACCTTCACCGCGTACAGGTAGGCGGTCGGCGCCACGCCGACTACCCCGCTGCCGTTGACCGCCGCCGCGATGGTCCCCGCGCAGTGGGTGCCGTGGCCGTTGAAGTCGTCCGGGCTCGTCTCCCCGGGCACGAAGCTGATGCCGCCGCGGTAGTTCGGCGCCAGGTCCGGGTGGGCTCCGGCGATGCCGGTGTCGAGCACCGCCACCTTGATCGCCTTGCCGCGCGAGCAGTCCCAGCCGAGCGGCGCCTTGATCTGGTTGACGCCCGTCGGGATCGTCTCGGCGAGCGGCGACGGCTGGCCCTCGACCTCGAACTGGCCCGCCGGGGCCTCGAGCGCGTAGACCTCGCCGTCGTCCTCGACCTCCTCGACGCTGCCGTTCCGCCTGAGCGCGGCGATCTCCTGGTCGGTGAGCGAGGCCGTCACGATCGGGGCGTCGTACTCGTCGACGTCGTACCCGATCGCCTCGGCGGGCATCGCGATCGCCGCTCCCTGCGTGACGTCGGCGGCGGTGAGGAAGCTCACGTCCGACTTGATGAGGTCGGCGACGACCTCGAGCTTGTCCTTGCCACGGGCCGCCTTGGGGCGCTTGTCCTTCTGCTTGAAGGTGATCAGAACGGTGCGGCGCTCGTCAGCCATGACGCCGACTATGACCTTCGCGCGTGCGCGATACAAGGCTCCCGGACGACCACGTCGGGATCTCCCGGACGACCACGTCGGGATCTCCCGGACGAGCAGAGCGGGATCTCCCGGCATCGGGAGATTTCGTCGCCCTCGAACAACCGTCCAGGCGCCTGGAGAGCGCCGGATCGCCGGTGCTAACTTGACCGAAGCAGGTCCAGCCGCTCCTTTCGAGCAGCATGACTCACGCGCCCCCCAATGACTCGCTCGCACGGCGCGCCGCCGAGGCGCCCGCCGATCGGCTGCTGTCCGCCCTCACACCCACGTCGTGGTCGGCGGGGCGGGAGCTCGAGGTCGCCGAGTGGGCCGAGCAGGGGCGCTGGCTGGGGACCATCGGCCGCGCGAGCGCCTGGTGGATCGGCGACTGGATCCGCTATGGGAGCGCGCGCTACGGCGACAAGTACTCGCGCGCCTCGCAGGTGACCGGCTACGACGTGCAGAGCCTGATGAACATGGCGTACGTGGCGAGCCGCTTCGGACCGTCGCGGCGCCGGCCGGGCCTCTCGTTCAGCCACCACGCGGAGCTCGCGGGGCTCGCTCCCGAGGACCAGGAGCTGTGGCTCGACCGCACCGAGGCCGGCGCGCTGTCGGTCCGCGCGCTGCGCGTCGAGCTGCGCCAGGCGCGCGAACGCTCGGCGGCCCGCCTGGCGCTGGCCCGTGCACGCCTCGCGGCCCCGGCCGAGGTCGTGTCCGACCCGCCGGCGACCGACCACCCGGTGGTGTGCCCGCACTGCGGGCACCGCTTCGGCGTCTGAGGGCGGGCCGGCTCTCGCTCAGCCCGGACGGTTTCGCGCCACCCGGTACTCGCCCCGCCGCACGGACTCGACGGCGAGCCGCGCCGGCCTGAAGGACAGGGCCCGTCCCTTGCAGATCTCTGACACCGCGAAGTACACGGACCGACCGGTGCGGTTGAGCGTCTGCTTCGCGCGCTGCTTCCTGAGCGCGGGCTCTCGAGCCAGCGCGAACTCCGCCCTGATCACAAGCTTCGCGCTCTCGTGGTGCAACGTCTGCCTGGCCAGGTCGCGGCAGGTGAGGGCTGGGGATTGCGGGCCACCTCCCTGGCGTGCGGAGGGTCGGGAGTGCCGCTCACGCGCCGCTCGCTCTCCTGCTCGCCGCATCCCGCCCACGCCGAGAGGGCCGCCAGCCCCACGACGAGGCCGAGGCAGCCGTGCACGCCGCCCAGCCGCATGGGGCGAGTATCCCACCGCCGCTAGCGTGGATCGCATGAACGCACGCCGCGGCATCTTTGTCGCTCCGTTCGAGGAGCTGTCCGAGCCGGGGCTGGTGCAGGGCCCGCCCATCCCGGTCTGGGTGGCGGCGCGCTGGCCGCACCGCCGGCCACTGCGCCGTGCCGCGCGCTTCGACGGCCTGTTCCCCGATCGACCTGCCCGGTCCCGACGCGCTGGCGGAGCTCGCCGCCGAGCTCCCGGAGCTCGAGAGGCGCTTCGACCTCGTCGTGACGTCGACGTGCGCATCAACGCGCGAGACATGCGGAAGATGGTCCTAACGTCACATAAGCCGAACCACATCGCCCGCCTCACCGCTGAGGTCATCTGTATCGACCGAGCGGTGGCACAGCGGCCGGGCTGATCACAGCAGACGCAGGAACTCATCTCGGCTGATCCCGGCGTCCTTGAGGATGCCGGCGACGAGCGGCCGTTTGAGGTCGCCGGGATGGTTCGGCACCGTGATGAGTTTCGGGTTATCCGGGTGCGCGAAGACACTCCCTCTGGTCCTGACGAGTTCCCAGCCCTTGCGCTCCAGCGTGCGGATGAGCTGCCTGGGCCTGACGGCCGGCAGCCGGGTGCTCACGCGCTGATCTTCACGTGCTCGCGCGTTGGCTTCGGCAGGGGCCTGCCCAGCTCCTCGAGGGCATCCAGGTACGCGCCGATCGCCTCCTTGGCGTTCGCCAGCGCCTCATCGCGGGTCTCCCCCTGGGTCCAACAGCCCGGAAGGTCAGGAACCGAGACGACGAAGCCGCCCTCCTCTGCGCTTTCCAGGACCACGTCGAACTCACGCTCCGTAGCCATGTCCTCAGGATAGGGCCACCACCGGCAGCGGGGGGGGCGCGGGACGTCGGCGAGCAACTGCGTGCTTGCGCAGTTGCGAAGTGGAGCTAGCCGGACTCGAACCGGCGCCCCGGGATTACCGGCGATTAGCGGGAGTTTGCCCCCGAAAACGCCGCTTCGGGGGCAAACGTGTGAGTTCGGCCAGGGTCCGGCCACCAGCTCGACATAGTCGCGCGAGGCCAGACTCAGGCCTGGCTGACTGCGATTTGCTGCAGGGCAACGCCGGCCTTGACGAGGGCGCTCTCGTTGGCAGCATTACGACCTGCGCGATCGCGGGCGTTCAGCTTCATCAGGAGCCGGCTAACGGGGGTCTGCGCCGAGGCCGACGTGGGTTATCGGCCGTTCGGCTATCCGCTGTGGTGGTCCCGGTCGCGCCGGCGAGAGCAGCGCGTCGCCGCGTGCGACAACGCGTAAGGCGTTTCGCAGCTCGTCTCTCGAGGTCTGTAGCGGCAACGGTGCCTTCGGGCCACAGGGGAGGTGCTGGACCCCTGGGGGGCGGACCCCCTCGGAGATACACGCTCGCCCCCATGGGCTCCGATGTGGCCAGGCGCGATCCCCGCTACAACCAAGGAATGGCAATCGAGTTGATCGTCGCGATCGCGCTCGTGCTCGCCAACGGTTTCTTCGTTGCGACCGAGTTCGCCATCGCGCGGCTGAGGCCCACCCAGGTCGAGGAGTTCGAGCGCGCCGGCAGGCCCGGTGCCGCTTCGGTGCGCCATGCGGTGGACCACATCGACGCCTACCTGGCCGCCTGTCAGCTCGGGATCACGGTGGCCAGCCTGGGCCTCGGCGTGGTCGGGGAGCCGGTCTTCGAGGAGCTCTTCCACGGTGTTCTAGGGGATGCGGCGCCGATCGCCGGCTTCGGGCTCTCGGCGGCTCTCGCCTTCGCGCTGATCACCCTGTTGCACGTGGTCGTAGGCGAGTTGTCGCCGAAGAGCCTGGCCATCTCGCGCACCTCCTCGACTGCGCTGTGGGTCACGCCGCCGATGCGGCTCTTCTACCTCCTCACCAAACCGCTCGTCGACCTCTTCAACGGCCTCGGCAACCTGCTCCTCAAGCCGTTAGGCATCCCGCCCGCTCGCGAGGCCGGCCACGCGCCGCACAGCGAAGAGGAGCTGCGCGCAATCATGCGCGACAGCCGCGGCGAGGGGCTGATCGACCGGGCGGACCAGGAGCTGACCGAGAACGTCTTCGCGTTCGGCGATCGGCGCGTGCGCGAGGTGATGACCCCGCGAGGCGAGATCGACTTCCTCACCACCGACGACGACCTGCGCGGCGCGATCGCCCGCGCGATAGAGAACGGGCACACCCGGTTGCCCCTCGGCAGCCCTGCCGCCGGGCTTGACGAGCCGGTCGGGATGATCCACGCCAAGGACCTGCTGCCGGCGAGCGCGGAGACAGACACGCGTCCGCTGGCAGCGCTCGCCCGGCCGCTTGACCGCGTCTCTGAGTCCGCGCTGATCTCCGAGGTGCTGCGCGAGCTGCGCCGGCGGCACCGCCACCTGGCGCTGGTGGCCGACGAGCACGGCACCACCACCGGCCTGGTGACGCTCGAGGACGTGCCGAGGAGCTGGTGGGCGAGATCGAGGACGAGTTCGACCTCGAGAATGCGGCCGGCGTCAGGCGCGAGGGCCGGGATCTGCTCGTGCCAGGGTCGCTGCCACTGCTCGACCTGGCACGTGAGCTCGGCATCGAGATCGAAGATCCGCACGAGGCCACGATCGGCGGCCATGGTCGAGGCGCTCGGCCGGGTTCCGGAGCCGGGCGAGACGCTCGAATTGAACGGGTTCCGGATCGAGGTGCTCGAGAGCGACGGGCCGCTCGTGCGTGCCCTGCGGCTGCGGCCCATCCCGTGAGCCCCCGCGGACGCTACGCCTCCCTGACGCGTCGCGTGGTGGCGGCCAACGCCACGGTGCTGATGGCGGTGGCGGTGGTCACCGTGCTCGTCTTCTCTCCAGGTGCCGTCAGCTCGCCGGTCGCGTTGAAGGAGCTGGCCATCCTGGCCGGCGCCCTGCTGGCGATGGTGCTGCTCAACCTCGCTCTGATGCGGCGAGTCCTACATCCCATCGAACAACTGCGTGACTTCGTGCGAACCGTGGACCCACTACGTCCTGGCCAGCGCGTTCCGGTCGAGGGGTCCGACTCGGAGGCGAGCGAGCTCGCCGTGGCGTTCAACGAGATGCTCGAGCGACTCGAACGCGAGCGCCTGGAGAGCGTGCGCATGGCGCTCGCCGCCCAGGAGTCAGAGCGACTGCGCGTAGCCCAGGAGCTGCACGACGAGGTGGGCCAGAGCCTGACCGCCGTGCTGCTGCAACTTGCGCGACTCGCCAAGCGGCTTCCGGCTGCCGAACAACCGGCCCTGGCCGACACTCAGGCGACCGCGCGCGAGAGCCTTGCTCGAGCGCCTCCGCGCCATCCCGCCCCGCCGCCCCACCGCCGGGCCGAAACGGCTCGGTACCCCCGCCGCATGACCCACCGAGCCTTCTCAGTCGACCGTCGGCCACCCAGCTTGGTGTCCGCGCCGCTCGACCGCGGGCATCGCCGGCCTGGCACTAGTCTCCCTTCGAAGGGGCAAGGTCCATCGCGCACCGCAAGGATGGAAGGAGTGGCATGGCTGAACCAGAGCGTCGCTACGGACCCGCCGGCGGGATAACGCTCGGCGGGATCATTGCCATCGTCGGGATCGTCCTGATGATCGTCTGGAGCTTTTGGATCGGGCTGATCGTCGCCCTGGTCGGACTGATCGCCTTCGGCGGTTTTGCGCGCGGCAGGTGGTACTAGCGCTCAGCCGGTCGGTGAGCCGCGGGCGTCCGAGTCGGGCATCCGCTGCGGAGGGAGGCAATCCCTCTCCCCACGAAGTCGCGAGCGCATGCAGCCGCAGGTTTCAGCCCGCTTGACACTCGGGAGCGTCGATCAAGCCTCGATTCTTTGAGTGGTCATGGCCGCCGGGCCACCCGTGACGGATGAAAATGGAACCTACTGCCGGTTCCGTGGGTTGGTTCACCGTCCGGGTAGGGGTGGGTAGAGGCGTGCGCCGCGTCGTGGATCGGCAGACGACGGCGGCCGCGCGAATCGATGTACGCAAAGGCGCCGTCGGGAAGCTGCGCGCGCTCCTTCGCGCGAAGCGGAGGCATGCCCGCATGATCGCAAGAACACCGACGCCCAGAAACCGCGACCGACGCGCTCGCAGCGGCACGCGCAGCCAGGCAGCAAGAGCCAGACATGTGGCCACCCGCCGGTTGAACGTCGTGCGACGCCGCCGCCGCGCGGTTACGCCCCGGGGGGCTGAGCGCCCGGCAGCGGCCGTGTGACGAGACCCTCCGCCACGGCCCACTCGATCGTCCGGGCGAAGGTGTCTGCCACGGGCGTGTAGACCAACCCGAGCTCCCGGGTCGCCCGCGAGCCGTCGTAGCGGTGGCCGTGCAGGATCGTCCGCACGCGGGCGCGGCAGACCGAAGGTGTCTTCCCGCGCAGGCGGTACGCGGCCTCGGCCGTCGCGACCACCGCTCGCGCCACCGGCGGCGGAATCATCCGCACGCGGTCGCGCACTCCGGACAGCTCGGAAACGATCTCCAGCGCCTGGAGCGAGTGGAGGGTGGCGCCGTTGAGCACGTAGCGCCGGCCGCTCTCGCCCCGCTCGGCCGCCAGCAGGTGGCCCTCGACGCAGTCCTGGACGTCCACGACGCTCACGTGGGTGTCCACGAAGGCGGGCAGCTTGCCGTTCAGGTAGGCGATGATGATCCCGCCGTTGCCGCCGGTGCGCGGGGGGCCCTGGACCGACGATGGGTTTACCGCAACCACCTCGACGCCCGTCTCGGCGGCCGCCGCGAACACCGCCCGCTCGCCCTCGTGCTTGGAGCGGTCGTAGACCGACAGATAGAAGCCGCGGTGGGTGCAGTCCTCGGTGCCGACCGTGCCCGCGGGCTCACCGAGTGAGGCGGCCGACGACGTGTAGACCATCCGGCCGATGCCGGCCCTGGCGGCGGCGTGTACCGCCGCCCCTGCGCCGCCCACATTCACCCTCAGGAGCATGTCCGGGTCGGGCGGGCAGTGGGAGTTCACGCCAGCCACGTGGTAGGCCGCCTCGCACCCGACCATGCCGGCGGCGATCGATTCCTCGTCGAGCAGGTCGCCGCGGGCGACCTCGGCGCCGCGGGCGGCCACCTTCTCCGCCGCCGCGTCGGAGCGCGCGAGCCCCACCACCTGGTCTCCGCGCTCGAGCAGCCGGGTCGTCAGGGCGCCGCCGATGAAGCCGCTGGCGCCGGTCACGAAGACGCGGGCCACGGTCAGGCCGGCTGGCGTCGGCGGGCGCGTTCGGGGTGTGGCTCGCGTTCCGTCTCGGCCCCGCAGTCAGCGAGGAAGAGCTTCACCAGCTCCATCACCTCGCTGGGCGGCTCGCCCGGGCGGGGGGCGATCGGCTTCCCGAAGCGGATCTCGAGCTGGTGACGCGGGCCGGGCCGGCCGGCCTTGAAGACCATCCAGCGGTGGCCGCGCGGCATGGCCTCGCGGGTGCCCGACATGTAGATCGGCACGATCGGCAGGCGGTGCTCGGCGGCAAGCAGCGCGGCTCCCGACCGCAGCCGCCCGACGCGACCGTCGCGCGAGCGCGTGCCTTCGGGGAAGACGAGCAGACTGCCGCCATCGCGGATGAGGCGGTCGAGGTGGGCGGTTTGGCGAGGCCGCACCCCGGCGCCGCTGTTGCGGTCGAGTGGCACGGTGCCGAACACCAGCGACGCGGACAGTGCATTGCGGCGCTTGTCGTAGAAGTAGTCGGCCGCGGCCGCCACTGCGGTGCGTCGCCGCCACCGGCCCGGCAGCGCGCGCAGGATCACTGGGGTGTCCATGTGGCTGTTGTGGTTGGCCACGAACACCACGGCGCCGGTGAGGTCGTCCAGACGCTCGCGCCCGGTCACGCGGCGGCGCGTGTAGAGATCCATCAGCGGGCCGAGCACGCCGCAGATGAGCAGCTCACGAAGGCGGCTGGCTGCTCTGGTGCGCGTCCAGGGAACGTCGAGGTCGGCCGGTTCGGCCATTGGACTTATTACTCTCGCCACCCGGAAGGGTTTCTCCGGGCCCTCGATCGGCACTGGCCGCGACGATCTTGCCCGGGTTGAGGTTCGCGCCGGGGTCGGTGCCCTCGAACAGCGCCCGCAGCATCGCCACACCGGGCGTCGAGATGTCCTCCTCCAACCACCGGGCGTGCTCGGTGCCGACCGCGTGGTGGTGGGACAGCGTGGCGCCCGAGTCCACGAACGCCTGTTGGATCGCCCGCTTCACAACGCCGTACTCCTCCAGGGCGTCCCGGTCGTTCGGCGGGTTGAGCGCGAACGTGAAGTAGAGGCAGGCACCCGCGTGGTATGAGTGCGATAGGTGGCACATCAGATAGCCGCGTACGCCCAGCCGGTGGAAGGCGCCGTGGCCGGCGGCCATCACGTTGTCGTAGACCGTCTGCAGCTGGCTCCACGGCGCCGAAGTCTCGGAGACGTCGGCCGGAGCGCCGCGGTCGAGCAGGAAGTCGCGGATGTAGGGGGTGTCGAACTTCTTCTGGTCGTACAGCTCGCCCGGGCTCGAGCCGATGCACAGCCCGCCGTGGCGCTTGGCGATCCGCTCGCTGAGCTTGCGCTGGGCGGCCACGTGGTCGGCGCTGCCCTCGTAGCCGATGAACGACAGGCACATCGCCTCCAGGTCCCAGCCCCTGCGCCTGAGGAAGGCCTGAAGCGCCTTCGACTTGACGCGGTCGAGCGGCGTGGGGGCGTTGCGCGTGGCGAACGAGAACGCGGTCTCGGGGGCGTCGGACACCCGCGTGACCGACGGCGAGGCCTCGCTGGCGGCGATGTCGCGCATCGCGGCCAGGCCGGCCGCCCAGGTGGGGAACAGGTAGCCGAGGATCTTGCGCTCGGGCGGCACGCGGCGGACGTGGATCGTCGCCTCGGTGATGACCCCCAGCCGACCCTCGCTGCCCAGCACCATCTCGCGCACACTCGGCCCGGTGGAGGTGCTCGGCACCGGACGCACGACCAGGACGCCCGACGGTGTGACCACGCGCAGCCCGCGCGTCAGCTCGGCGATGTCGCCATAGCGGTCGGACTGCATGCCCGAGGAGCGCGTGGCGATCCAGCCGCCCAGCGTCGAGTGCGTGAAGCTGTCGGGAAAGTGGCCACAGGTCCAGCCCTGCGCGCCCAGCTGGCGCTCGAGGTCAGGGCCGAAGACGCCTGCCTGCACACACGCCAGCTGTGAGATGGCGTCGACCCACAGCACCCGGTTCATGCGGCCCATGTCGATCGAAATCGCGGGCCGCGTCTCGCCGGGCTCGGGCTCGAGGCTGCCGGAGATGCTCGACCCGCCCCCGAACGGGATCACCACGGCATCCTCCTCGAGGGCGGCCCTGACGACGGCCGCGACCTGGTCCTCGGCGGCGGGGCGCACCACGACGTCGGGCAGCCGACCCAGGTCCCCCCGGCGCTGGCGGATCAGGTCTGTGAGGCTCTTGCCTCGTCCATGCACGACGCGGTCGCGGTCGTCGGTGGAGACCTGGTCGGCTCCGACGGCTTCCTCGAGGTCCGCCCTCAGTCCAGCCGGGAGCGCGGCCGCCGGGATCTCCAGGTCCTCGAAGGCGATGGCGCTCGTGCCCGGCCGGCGCACGTCGAGGCCGAGGACGCGCTCGATGAAGGGCGCCAGCTCGGGCTTGCCCTCGTGGGTAAAGGAGACGTTTTCCTCGCCCCAGCCCCACCACTTCATCGCCGCCGGTGTCGCTTCGTCTTGGTACATGCGCGGGCTGGACCATATCGGCGCGCACGACCCCGGACCCGTCGCCCGATGGCGCCATCGTTTAACAGGAGTGGGCCGCCCGCTTTAGCGTCGTGGGCGATGGCGAGCACCTCGACCGGCGTGCCCACCACCATCGCCGCGAGCGGCGATGTCAGCTTGTCCTCGATGGCGGTGAGGAAACCAGTCAGCTGCTGTCCTCGTTGTAGCAGTCGACCGTGATGTCTTCGATGAGCCGGTCGAGCTCGTCGCGCGTCGTGCCGTCCATCGTGCGTCTCGCTACGCGGCGAGCTGGTCGCTCCCCATCCCGAGCTCGTCGCGCAGCCAGTCGAGGTCGGGCCAGGGCGTGCCGGTGGGCCGCCCGTGTGCCGCGCGAGGGGCCGGGCTCGAAGGGCGCCACGGTCCGCTACGCGACTCGGCGAGCGTCGGCGGTGAAGAGGCTCGGCTCCACCCGCCGGCTGGCGGGCACGAAGCGCATCAGCTCGAGCGCGGCGAGGCGGAACACCCCGCCGAGACGCTCGCGACCCGTGCCAATCCCATGCGCGTCGGCGAGACGCTCGAGCTCGGTGAGCAGCTCGGGCTCCTCGCCGGGCGCGTAGAAGAGCACCGGGCCCCACAGCGACGGAACCTGGTCGTCGTCCATCACGCGACAGAGCAGCAGGTCCCAGCGCGTCGCCTCGCGCGAAACCTCGCCGCTGCGCACCCGCACGAGCACGCCGCTCAGCACGTCCTCGAGCTCGATCCAGCGCCCCGGCTCGGCAGCGTGTACGCGCTGCAGGGTGAGACCTGCGTCGGCGATTCGGCGCGCGACATCGCGCTCGCGCTCGTCGATGCCGGCGCGCGCGGCGTAACGCTGCGCGGGCGTGTCGCCACCTGCGCTCTCGCGGTCAGAGCAGAACCAAGTGAGGAAGATCTGGGCGTCGCGGTCGTCGACCCGCGGCTCCGGCCCCGCGAACTGCTCCAGCGCCACCTCGACGTCGTCCGGGAGCACCTTCAGCGCCCACGCTCCGATGCGCTTGCCGACAGCTCGACCTTGCGCTGCGCCGTCCAGGTCGCGCGGGGGCCCGGCTCACCCCGGTCTTCGAGCTCGGCTGACAGCATAGGAGCGCCATCTGCCCGCGTGCCATCCAGAGTGAGCACGTCGAGCGAGAGCGCCGTGTAGCTCTGCCGCTCCGCATCCCAGGCGTAGCATCCGAATGCCAGCTGCCCGTTGGCGCGGGCCGGGAGCAGTCGCCACCGATTCCTGGAGGGCGTAGCGGGTGAGGAAGGCGGCGATGGCGCGGCGGCCGCGGTACCAGGCGGGGAGCGGCGGCATCGTGAAGGTGGCGTCCTCGGCCAGCATGGCGAGGATCGCGTCGAGGTCGCCTCGCTCCCAGGCGTCGACGTAGCGCTCGATGACCTCCCGGATGCCGTCGTCGCCGAGCGCGCGCAAGGCGGCCTGCTGCGTTTGGTCGGGCAGGCGCTCCGCCACCGTCTTGCGCGCGCGCCGGAGGGCGCCGTTGACCGACGCGACCGTCGTGTCGAGGTTCTCGGCGGCCTCGCGCGCGGAGAAGCCGAGCACGTCGCGCAGGATCAGCGCGGCGCGCTGGGTGCCGGGAAGGTGCTGCAGCGCCGCGATGAAGGCCAACTCGACGCTCTCCCGTTGTTCGTAGCGCGCCTCGGGGGCGGCGTACCCGTCCGCAAGGCCGAGCTGCTCATCGGCATAGGGCTCGACCCAGACCGACTCGATCAAGGGGTCGGCGAGATCGGCGTCGGGACCGGCGGCGGGCCCGTGGTCGATCGGGAGCACCCGCTTCGGCCGCCGCGAGAACGCGTCGAGGCTGGCGTTGGTGGCGATCCTGTAGAGCCACGAGCGCAGCGAACCGCGGCCCTGGAACCTCGCGAGCCCGCGCTAGGCGCGGAGGAGCGCGTCCTGGAGGGCGTCATCGGCGTCGTGGACCGAGCCGAGCATCTGGTAGCAGAGCGCGCGGAGCCCCTTGCGGTGGGGCTCCACCAGCCGGCGGAAGGCGTCCTCGTCCCCTCCCCGTGCCGCCTCGAGCAGCTTGCGTTCACGAGCGGTTCCGCTTGTGGGGGTCGCGTTCATGGCCCTATACAAGTAGACCGGGAGCGCTCAGCGATCTCATCGCTCGCCGGCGGGCGAACCCGCGCGGTCAGTTTCGCCGCGCTCCGGGGTCTTACCTGAAACACCCCCGCACATCGGGAGGCGATTACGCCTCCAGGAAAGGGAACGAATGAGCCTGAGCGCCTACACGGTGAGGACGTCGATCGCGGTTTCCGACATGGCTCGGGCAAGGGCGTTCTACGAGGGGAAGCTCGGCCTGTCGGCGGGAGAGGATCAGGCCGGCGAAAGCCGGATCTATGCGTGCGGTGGCGACACCTCACTGCACGTCTATGTGTCTCCCGCTCACGCGGGCAAGGCGGCCGCGACTGTGGCCACCTGGTACGTGGCCGATCTCGAGCAGGTGGTCGATGAGCTGAGCGCCAACGGTGTGATCTTCGAGCGCTACGACGACCCCGCGCTGATGACCGACGAGAAGGGGATCCACGAGCTTGGCGACGGCAGGGTCGCCTGGTTTAAGGATCCCGACGGCAACACCTTCGCGGTCGAACAGCAGACGTGAGGACGCCCGCCGCACCCAGGGCCGGGCGCCGCGAGTGGCTCGGACTCGCCGTGATCGCCCTTCCCTGCCTGCTCTACGCGATGGACCTGACCGTGCTCAACCTCGCGCTGCCGGCCCTCAGCGCGGACCTGCAGCCAAGCAGCTCGCAACTGCTGTGGATCGTGGACATCTACGGCTTCCTGGTCGCCGGGTTCCTGATGACGATGGGGACGCTTGGCGATCGGATCGGCCGCCGCCGACTGCTCTTGATCGGCGCGGCCGCGTTCGGCGTCGCCTCTGTGTTCGCCGCGTTCTCGACCAGCGCCGAGATGCTGATCGCGGCCCGCGCGCTGCTCGGTGTCGCGGCGGCGACGCTGGCGCCGTCAACCCTGTCTCTGATCCGCAACATGTTCCATGACCCACAGCAGCGCACCTTCGCCATCGGCGTCTGGATCACCAGCTTCTCGGCCGGAGGCGCGCTCGGACCGCTGGCCGGCGGGTTGCTCCTGGAGCGCTTCTGGTGGGGCTCGGTGTTCCTGCTGGCCGTGCCCGTGATGCTGCTGCTGCTCGCGGTCGGGCCGAGGCTGCTGCCCGAGTTCCGCGACCCCGAGGCTGGCCGGTTGGATCTGATCAGCGCGGCCCTGTCGCTCGTCGCGGTGCTGGCGGTCATCTACGGCCTCAAGCAGATCGCCCAGGACGGGATGGGATCGGTGCCGACCCTGTTCATCGTCGCCGGTCTCGCCCTCGGAGCCGCCTTCCTGCGCCGGCAACGAAAGCTGGTCGATCCACTGATCGACCTGCGCCTCTTTCGGGTGCCCGCCTTCAGCGCGGCGCTGGCCACGAACACGCTCGCCTTCTTCGTTGCGTTCGGAGCCTTTCTCTTCCTGGCCCAGTACCTGCAGCTGGTGCTCGGGCTCTCGCCGTTGCGGGCGGGCCTGTGGACGGTCCCATCTGGCGCCGGGTTCATCGTCGGTTCGATGCTTACCCCGCTGATCGTGCGCCGCGTCCCTCCGGCGTTCGTGATGGGTGGCGGCCTCGTGCTCGCGGCCGCCGGCTTCGGGCTGCTCACCCAGGTCAGCGGCGACTCCGCGCTTGCGATCCTGGTGACCGGGTCCGTCGTTTTCTCCCTCGGTCTCGCCCCGGTGTTCACCCTGGCGGCCGACCTGATGGTGGGGACCGCCCCACCCGAGCGGGCCGGGGCGGCCGCGGGGATCTCGGAGACGAGCTCGGAGTTCGGGGGTGCGCTCGGCATCGCGGTCCTCGGCGCGATCGGCACGGCCGTCTACCGCAGCCAGGTAGCCGGCGCGGTCCCGGCGGGTGTCCCGCCCGAGGCGGCGGGCGCCGCGCGCGACACGCTCGGCGGCGCGGTGGCCGCGGGCGACCAGCTCCCGGACCCGCTCGCCACCGAGCTGGTCGATGCGGCCCGCGAGGCGTTCACCCAAGCGCTGCAGGTGGCTGCCACCCTCAGCGTTGCGGTTGTCGCAGGCGCGGCCGTCCTCGCCGCGTGCCTGCTCCAACGCGTGCGAGTGGGGTCGGGCTCCGAGGAGCCAGACCCGAAGCCCGATCGACCCGTCGGCGGCGGCACCGCCGAAGCGTCACCTCTGGGTGACGCGGCCCCGGAGGAGGCGTGTTGACCTCAACGAACGACGAGCTGCCCGGCCGCTCCTCGATCGAGAGGTGACGGATGCGCTGGCGCTCGCGCAGCGCACGGGTATGGGTGTAGGACCAGTGGTTGTCGCTCATCAGGCGCTCGGCCGCGATGCCATGGGCGGCGAAGAAGCGAAGCGCGCGCTCGACGAACGCGACCACGGTCGGCGCTCGCTCGTCGCCGTGCAGCTCCGAGTAAGCCACGCGCGAGTGGTCGTCGACGATTGAGTGGACGAACTCGTGCCCGATCCGCATGCTGGGGGTTCCGTTTGCGGGACGAGCTGCGGAGAAGCACCGTCCGCCGCGGTGTCCCCAACCACCGCCGGGCAGGGCGAAGCGCATCGTCGTGAGCTGCCCGTAACTCGGACATCGATGCCCAAGCACGTGGTGTCGTCGACGCTCGCCACCCGGAGTGGGACAACACCACCGTGATCGGGTTCGAGGACATCGCCGGGCTGAAGCGGGCCGGCGACGGGCCGATCCTCGTGAACGGCAGCGCCCGGCTCGCGCACGCACTTATGGAGAGCGACTTGGTCGACGAGTACCGAGCGATGATCAACCCGGTCGTGATCGCAGACGGCCTGCGGATGTTCCCGAGCGTCGAAAAGATGAAGCTCTTGCGGCTGATCGAGGCGATCCCCGACGACTCGCGCGTCCTTCTCGCGATCTACCGCCCCGCATGAGCGCAGGCGATGGCAGCGGGCCGTCGACGCAGGCAGGCGGATCGAGTCCGCCCGGCTGATCGCGAGCCCTAGCGCGCGTCGTCCCCGACCTCGGGCTGGCCGAGGACCTTGCCCGCGACACCCCTGTCGCGGCACTTAAGAGTCCTGCTCTTGGACGAAAGCGAGACGTTGAGCCCGTCCGCCAGTTTTGCCAAAGTTATGACTCTACGAGCATGGTGTCGAGAAAAATGGCATATCCGCTGTTCCATCCTGCCCGAGGCGGGCCATTGCCGATGGCGATCACGGCGGCGGACTTCGCCCGCGAATTCCGCGCGGAGGGAGACACGGTCGAGTTCAAGAGCGGGATCAGCAGCAAGCAGCTGCAAGAGACCGTAGTCGCGTTCTCGAACGCGCGTGGTGGAGTCGTCCTGGTAGGGGTTGGCGATGATGGTGTCGTTCGTGGTAGGGCTCTTGACGCCGGGACAGCCGACGCGATCCACCAGGTGATGCGCGACGTGCACGACCCAGGCCGCTACGAGCTGCACCAACTGCTGGTGGACGAGCGACCGGTGTCAGTCGTGGCTGTTGCGCGCCGCCGCGAGGGCTTCGCCCAAACGTCGGGAGGCGTCGTGCGCATGCGCCGGGGAACCCGTGACGAGGCACTGTTCGGCGCAGAGCTTCGTCGTTTCATCAACGAGCGGTCGCCGGTGCGGTTCGAGACGACGCGAACCCAGGTGCGGCTGGACGCGATCTCGGCTCCGCTCGGTGCGGAGTTGTCGGAGGCGTTCGGATGGAGCCAGCAGAACCTGATCGAGCGGCTCGAGGAGGCCGGCTACGCCGAGGAGGGCTACCTGACGGTGGCCGGGGCGCTCTACCTACTCGACGAACCAACGCCGGAGCTCGGCAAGACCTTCGTGGAAATCCTCCGCTACCGCGATGACGAGAGCGTCGACTATGACCGACGGGACGAGCTCGGCGGGCCGCTGCAGCATCAGCTACGCGAGTCCGTCGAGCGTGTGATGGACGAGCTCGGCACCGAACTGGTCGTCGTCGGCGTCCGACGCTACGAGCTTGCCCGGCTGCCCGAGGTTGTGGTGCGTGAGGCCGTCGCGAACGCGCTCGCCCACCGGTCGTACGAGATCAACCGGACGCCGGTTCGCATCGAGATCCGGCCCAGCGTCGTGCGGGTCGTGTCGCCCGGTGGGCTTCCTGAACCAGTGACGGTGCAGAACATGCGTGAGGCGAGCGCGCCCCGCAACATCGCTGTGATTCGCGCCCTGCGCCGCTTCGGTCTCGCGGAAGATGCGGGGCGCGGAATCGACGTCATGCAGGACGTGATGCAGGAAGAGATGCTCGACCCACCGCGCTTCGAGGATCACGGTCACGAGGTTGTCGTCGATCTTCCGATTCGGAGCGCCGTCGCGCCTGTCGAGCGAGCGTGGATCAGAGAGCTTGAAAGACGAGGAACGCTCGCGGGCCCAGACCGCGTCGTGCTGGTCCATGCCGCTCGCGGTGAGGCTCTGACTAACGCGCGAGTACGGGCGATCCTCCAAGTGGATGCGGCAGAGGCTCGCGACGTTCTGCAGCGCCTGCGCGATGAGCGATTCCTCGAGCAGCATGGCCAGCGGGGCGGCGCCACCTACTATCTGAGCGGCTCCCTGCGACCACCTGCTGGTCTGCGGCTCGGACCTGACGAGTTGGCCGACCTCGTGGAGGGGCTCGCGGACGACGGGCCGATCACCAATAGCGCCGTGCGCAAGGCAACAGGCCTCGACCGGAACGAGAGCCTCGCGATCCTCGATCGACTGGTCAAGGACGGTCGGCTCATTCGCACGGGACAACGTCGCGGAACGAAGTATCAGCGGGCCGCCAAGGGCTAATGAAAGGTCACTCCCATGCAGCACTCAGCTGGGCGACCTACTGGGAACACCGTGGGCCTTTACGGTGGAGAGAAGTAGAGAAGTAGAGAAGTAGCCCATTTGCAGGTATGTCATGGAGCTAGTCGGACTCGAACCGACGACCTCCTGGGTGCGATCCAGGCGCTCTCCCAACTGAGCTATAGCCCCGTGGCTCGGTCATGGTAGCGGCGGTCCTGCCGGCTGCTCGAGGCGATTCGATCCGATGCACCGTCCTGGATTGGTGTTGCGTGGCGACGCCTATCCAGGACGGTGGCCCTGATTCCGCACACGTTGCCGGTCTGGCTGGATGCGAGAGGGCGGGATGCCGGTGGGCGGAGGGCCGGCCGGGCGACTGTACTCTGGCCCCAAGTGAGCTTCCGGGTCAGGCTGCGGCTGTTCTTCGTGCTGCTCGTGATCGTGCCGATGATCGCGCTCGCGGTCGTCCTGTTCGCGCTCGCCGGGCGCAGCGAGACGGGCAAGGTCGACGCGGGGATCGCGGCCGGTGTGCGGACCGCGTTCGGCGTGTACGAGGATGCGGCGGACAGTGCCGAGCCCGCACTTCGCGCGGTGGCGGGCGACCGCGCCCTGCGCTCGGCGCTCTCCTCGGGGCGGACGGTCGAGGCGCGCCTGGAGGAGCTGGTCGGGGGCCGGCGGGGGATAGTGTCGATCGAGCTCTACACCGAGGATGGCCGACTGATGGCGCGCGCCGGCTCCGAGGAGGGCATCGCTCCCAGCGGCGCCCCGATCGGGGCCGGCGGCCAGACGGTCGGCACCCTGACCGTGTCGCTCACCGAGGCCGACTCCTTCGTCCGCCGGGTGCGTGACCTGACCGATCTCGAGACGGCCGTCTACCGAGACGGTCGGCTGCTGGCGGCCACCACCGACGGTCTGGAAGGGCGCGACCGGCTCGGCGACCTCCGCGAGTCGCGCGAGCTCGAGATCGGCGGCGAGGACTACCGCGCGCGCGTGGAGAGCATCGGCGAGCCGGCCGGCCCACCGGTGGAGGTGGCCGTTCTCCGCAGGACGTCCGAGGTCTCGGAGACGGTGGCGCGCGACCGGCTCCTGATCGGCGTCCTGCTGCTGGCCTTCCTGCTGCTGGCGCTGCTCGCGGCCGCGGTGGTCAGCCGCGCGCTCACGGGCCAGATCGGCAAGTTCCTGACCGCCGCCCGCCGGCTCGCCCGCGGCGACTTCGACCATCCGGTTCCGGTCGAGGGCGGGGACGAGTTCGCCCAGCTCGGCCGCGAGTTCAACGGCATGTCCGCGCAGCTCGAGGCGAAGATCGACGAGGTCGAGCGCAAGCGCGAGGAGCTCGAGGAGACGATCCGCCGCGTCGGCGACGCGCTCGCCACCGGCCTCGACCGCCAGGGCGTGGTGGCGCTCGCCGTCCGGCAGGCGGTGGACGCCTGCGAGGCCGACGCGGGCAGGGCCCTGCCGCTCGAGCGCGGCGCCTTCCGCGAGAGCCGCTCCGGGGGCATGGACGAGCGGCTCGAAAAGGCGGTCAGCATGGCCGAGCGGCTCGCGTTCGAGGTGAGCCCCGACGTCGGCCTCGAGCTGCTCGAGGCGCTCGATCCGGACGCACCCTCGCCGCGCCCCCGGCGCGCCACGGCCGCGCGATCCGGGCAAGTGCACGCGCTGGCCGTTCCGATGCGCGCGCTCACCGGCCCCACCGACCGCACCTACCTGGGCGTCCTGTCGATCGCCCGCCGCGGGCGGGAGTTCACGCGCGAGGAGGAGGAGCTGCTCGAGTACCTGGCCGGCCAGGCCATCGTCTCGATCGAGAACGCCAGCCTGCACGAGACGGTCGAGCGTCAGGCCGTGACCGACGAGCTGACCGGGCTCGCCAACAACCGCGCCCTCCACTCGATCCTGGAGCGCGAGATCGAGCGCAGCCGGCGCTTCCAGAGCCCGCTCGGCCTGGTGATGGTCGACCTGGACGACTTCAAGCAGGTCAACGACACGCACGGGCACCAGCAGGGCGACGAGGTGCTCTCCTCCGTGGCCGCGGTCCTGCGCGACCTGTCGCGCGACATCGACGCCCCGGCCCGCTACGGCGGCGAGGAGCTGGCGGTGGTGGTTCCCCAGACCGACGCCGAGGGCGCCGCGCAGCTCGCGGAGCGCATGCGCGAGGCGGTCGAGCGGCTGCGGGTCCCACGCGTCGACGGGCGCGGATCGCTGCGTGTGACGGCCTCCTTCGGGGTGGCGGCGGTGCCGGAGAGCGCCGCCGACAAGGCGGAGCTGGTGGCCGCCGCCGACGCCGCTCTCTACCGGGCCAAGCGGGGCGGCAAGAACCGCGTCGAGCTCGCCGAGCCCGTAGCGGCCGCCCGTTGAGGGTCCCCTCGGGCGGGCCGAAGACGTCCCCTCCGCCTCGATAGGCTTTTGCGGGATGGGCATTCTCGACGATGCCATTCGGGAGCATTTCGACCTCAAGCGCCAGCACGGCGCCCCGGAGGCAGAGCTCCGCCGCCAGGAGGAGGAGGCGCTGGGCCCGGCTCGCCGCGAGGTGGCGCCCGCCGAGGCGAACGGCGAGGTGGCCGCCGAGCACGAGGCGCTGGAGACCGTTGCGCCGGAGTCGAGCGTCCCGCAGGTCGAGGCGCCGGAGACTCCGATGGCCCCGGGCGCCGCCGGGCTGCACGAGCAGGAGACGACGGTCTACCGGCCGCAGGACGACGCGGCCATCGAGGAGGACGTGGCCGCTGAAGGGGAACCGGTCGCCGAAGGGGAAGCGGCCGCCGAAGGGGAAGCGGCCGCCGAGCAGGAAGTGGTCGTTGAGGAGGAAGTGGTCGCCCACGAAGAAGTGGTCGTCGAGGAGGACGCCGCGCCCGCAGAGGAGGTGGCGCCGGACGAGGACGTCGCCGCCCTGCTCGACGAGGACGTTGCCGCCGAGGACGAGCCCACGCCCGCCGCGGACGCCTTCCCCGCCGGACCCCCGTTCACGGGCGAGCCGGTCGAGCCCGAGGCGACGCCCGCGGAGCCTGCGCTCGGCGAGGCCGACGACGACCTGCTCGACGAGGACGAGGACGTCCGACCGGAGGAGGAAGACGGCGACGTGCTCGAGGACACGCCCGACTTCCTTCAGGAGACCCCGGAGCACGACCGGCTCTGGTTCGAGCAGAAGCCGCCGCGCGACTTCGACTTCGACTGATGTCGACCGGGGCTCCCGCCCCCGGACCCCCGTGGCGCCTGGCCGGTTCCCGCCGGGACGAGTTGCGGCGGGGGCCGCCCGCCCCGGCGACCCCCGCCTGGTGCAACTCGGCGGCCTCTCGGTCGCCTGACTCGACGGAACCCTCCATGCCGTCGTACTCGGCTCTTCGGCCGGGCTTCAGCCCTGCATGAGATCCCTCACCCGATGCTCAACGAGTGTTGCTGAGAATCCGCGTGGCGCCGGGCGCTACGAGATGTAGCCGCGCGTGCGAGCCGCGTCGACCACGCGCTCGATCCCGAGCTCGTACGCCGCGGTGCGCAGCGGGAGTCCGTGCTCCTCGGCACGAGCGGACACCTCGCCGAACGCCCTGCG
The DNA here is from genome assembly GCA_050693815.1 of Thermoleophilaceae bacterium. GTDB lineage: Bacteria > Actinomycetota > Thermoleophilia > Solirubrobacterales > Thermoleophilaceae > JACVRW01. The sequence goes on from JBOGXS010000341.1 coordinate 21,172, forward strand.
CATGATCCGGCCCAGGCGCTCGTTCACCTCACGCTCGTCCCAGCGGAAGTGCTGCAGGTTCTGCACCCACTCGAAGTAGGAGACGACCACGCCGCCGGCGTTTGCCATCACGTCGGGCACCACGACCACGCCCTTGTCGCGCAGGATCTCGTCCGCCGCCGGCGTGGTGGGGCTGTTGGCGCCCTCCACGATCATGCGGCAGCGCAGCCGGTCGGCGTTCTGCTTGTGGAGCATGCCGCCGAGCGCGGCCGGGATGAAGAGCTCGCACTCGATATCGAGCAGCTCTTCGGGCTGGATCTCCTCCGCCCCGTCGAACTCGGGCAGCGTGCCGCCCTCGCGCACATGGTCGACGAGGGCGTCTGCGTCGAGGCCCGCCTCGCTGCGGATGGCGCCGCTGGCGTCGGACGCGCCGACCATCCGGGCGCCCAGCTCCTGCATGATGCGGGCGGCCCAGGAGCCCACGTTGCCGTAGCCCTGCACCACGAAGCGGGTGTCGGAGGGCGAGAGATCGAGCTGCGGCGCCGCCTCGCGGAACATGTGGACCACGCCGCGTCCGGTGGCCGCCTCGCGCCCGTATGAACCCTCGAGCGCGATCGGCTTGCCGGTCACGCAGGCGGGCGTGTGTCCGTGCAGCTTGCCGTACTCGTCCATCAGCCAGGCCATCACCTGGGCGTCGGTGCCCACGTCTGGAGCGGGGATGTCGCGGGTCGGCCCGAGCACCTTCTCGATCTTGTCCATGAAGGAGCGGGCGACCGCTTGCAGCTCCTTGATCTCGAGCTTCTTCGGGTCGACGTTCACACCGCCCTTGGCGCCTCCGTAGGGGATGCCCGCGATCGCCGTCTTCCAGGTCATCAGCTCGGCGAGGGCGCGCACCTCGTCGAGGTCGACCTCCGGGTGGAAGCGGATGCCGCCATTGTAGGGGCCGCGCGCGCCGTTGTGCTGGACGCGGTAGCCGGAGAAGACGTGGATCCTGTCGTCCTGGAGCTTGACGGGGATCTGGACCTGGACCTCGCGATATGAGGAGCGCAGTACGGCAGCGACGTCGTCGCGCAGCCCCAGCCGCTCGGCGGCCAGGCCGAACCAGTGGCTGACGATCTCGTAGTTGGAGACCTCCGCCCGCTGCGGCGGGGGCCGCTCCTCCGTCTCGCGCGGCGACTTGTCGGGTGCGCCGTGGCCGTCGGCCTCGGCGTGGGCGCCGGACTTGTCGGACTCGCCCGCCTCCCGCGAGCCCCCGCGCGCGGCCTCCTCCGTCGCCCGGACGCCGCCGTCGGCCTCCTCCGGCGCCCCCTCGGTGGCTTCGTCGGGCGTCACGCAGATGAGCTTCCCAGATTCGCGCTAGGGCAACCACGGCGGGCTACCATTGGCCGCGGGGGCCATAGCTCAGCTGGAAGAGCACCGCCTTTGCAAGGCGGGGGTCGCCGGTTCGAGTCCGGCTGGCTCCATGCTTCCGATCTGCTTGGTGGCTCCGAGGCCGCCGCCAAGCTGCACAGGGTTTCCCCCTTGAGAGACCCCCATGCGAGGATGGTATGATCTTCAAGTTCATACCAGGAGGCCTCGATGGCTCGCAGGACTGTGAATCTGCCAGACAGCGTTGAAGCGCTTGCGCGTGACGCCGCCGAGAGCGGAGAGTCGTTCTCAGCGACGGTTTCGCGCCTGATCGAGCAGGGAGTCCGGGCATCTCGCGGACCCAGGGCCCCCCGCTACGTCGCGTCGGGTGACGGTCCCGACGATCTCGGCCGTGCCGCGGAGAGGTACCTCACAGAGCTCGTGTCGGCGAGACGCTGAACGTCGTCGCTGACACCGGGCCGCTCGTCGCCGCGGCCAACCGGCGCGACCAGGCTAATCTGCTTGCCGCCGAGCTCGTCACCCGCCTCGGCCGCGAGCTGATCGTTCCCGATCCAGTGATAGTCGAGGTCGACCAGCTCCTGCGCACACGCGTGGGCGGACACGCCGCGCGCCTATTCCTCGCCGCCCTCGATGCCGGTGAGCACACAGTCGGATACCTGTCGTCCGGGCTCCTGCGCCGCGCCACCGAGATCGATTCCCGGTTTGCGGACCTCGACCTTGGGTTCACCGATGCCGTCGTCATGGCCGTGGCCGAGCGACACGTCCTGCCGATCCTCACATTCGATTTCGAGCACTTCCGCGCAACACGCCCCACCCGCGGCTTCTGGCGCCTGATCGTCGACGAATCGCGGTATGCGGAGTCCACGACGCGACGGTAGCCCCACCCGGACGAATATCCAGTCAAGCCGCCGCGCCGCGCTGCCGACCCAGATGCCGTGGCCGCGCTCGGCGCAAAGCTCACCGCGACGGTCGCGATCCTCGTGCTTGCGTTCGCGGGCAGCGCCGCGGCGCACCCGACCGTCACCGAGCTCGGGGTGGACCTCCTGACGGATCACGGCAGCTGGGGAGTCGCCTCGGGCAAGGACGGCAACCTGTGGGTGACCGACTCGCGCACGAGCCAGATCGCGCGCATCACTCCCGACGGCGAGGTCACCGAGTTCGGCGGCCTCATGGGCCAGCCCCGCGGGATCACCCGCGGGCCCGACGAGTGCCTCTGGTTCGTTGAGGCCGGCGGCTCCGGCATCTCGGGCGGGGGCAACCCCGCGATCGGCGAGATCTCGCCGGACGGCCAGATCCTCGAGCACACCGCGGGCCTCTCGTCCGACGCCGAGCCCGTCGACATCGCCCTCGGCGCTGACGGCCACCTCTGGTTTACCGAGCGCTCGCCCGCGCGCATCGGTCGCATCACCAAGGAGGGCGTGATCACCGAGTTCACCGCCGGCCTCACGCCCGGCAGCGAGCCTACCTCGATCACGGCGGGCCCGGACGGCAACATGTGGTTCACCGAGGCCGGCGGCAACGGGGCGATCGGGCGCATCACGCCCGCCGGCGAGATCACCGAGCACAGCACGGGCCTGTCCGCCGGCCGCGAGCCGTGGCGGCTCACGTCGGGTCCCGACGGCAACGTCTGGTTCACGCAGCACGCCTTCCCCGGGCGGCTCGGGCGGATCACGATCCACCCCGGCGTCCTCGCGAAGGACGCGAGCGAGCTCGGCGCCGATCACGCGCTGCTGAACGGCAAGGTGCTCCCCAACGCGCAGAGCACCGTCTCCCACTTCGAGTACGGCCGCAGCTCCAAGTACAGCGAGCAGACCGAGCGCGCATCGCTCGCCGCCGACCGGGGCCACCGCTACGTCAGCGCGGAGATCGGCGGCCTCGAGCCCGACACGAAGTACCACTTCCGGCTCGTGGCCACGAACGACTCGGGCACGACCGTCGGCCCGAACCGGACCTTCATCACCGCGTCCCTGCTGCCGCCGACCGAGGAGAAGCCGAAAGAGGTGGTCGAGGACCGCAAGGCGGTCGAGCAGCCCGTCGCGCCGAAGCCCGAGCTGGGCGAGTCCGTGGTGGTCGCACCGGCGGCAGGAGTCGTGCGGGTGAAGGTCCCCGGTCGCAGCGACTACGTCGAGCTCGGCGACGGGGCCGAGATCCCGGTGGGCGCGCTGGTCGACACCCGTCGCGGGAGAGTCACGCTCACGAGCGCCCTGAAGGCCGACGGCGAGCGCCAGACCGGCACCTTCCGCGGCGGCGTGTTCAGCGTCCGCCAGCGCCGCGGCGGGCGCGTCGACCTCCACCTGCGCGGCGGCAGC
>JBOGXS010000342.1:0-5154 GCA_050693815.1 Thermoleophilaceae bacterium
GCGCTCGGCCGCAGGGGTGGTACCGGCGTGGTCGGCCCGGCCCTCGATCTCCGCGCGCATCCGCAGCCGCGAGACCAGGCCGCGGACCACGCCCACCGGCGCGCCGGCCCGCGCCAGCTCTGTGGTCTGGTCGATGTGAAGCTCGAGGAAGCCGCGCAGGCGCCCGAGCCATGCCTCCGCGCGCCCGATCCCGGTCGGCGAGACGCCGAGGAGACCCATGGCGTCGGCCAGCCGCGCGCCGTCCACGTCGCGTCGCTCGAGCACGGCGGGGTCGAGCACGCCTGTCAGCGCGCGGCTGCCAAAGGTGGGCGTGTTGAAGCGGGCGCCCTCCTCGTCTGCGAAGGAGACGACCGCGAGGGGAACGCTCGCCCGCGCCGCGATCTCGAAGGCGGCGGCCACGCCGAGGGCGCCGTCGTAGGAGCCGCCCTCTCGCACGCTGTCCAGGTGCGACCCGAGCGCCCACCAGGGCGGCGGCGCCGCGGGCATCGCCCAGAGGTTGCCCGCCGGGTCCTGCTCGGACCGCAGGCCACAGGCCACGGCCTGCTCGTCGAACCAGTCGCCCGCGTCCGCATCCTCTTGGGTCCAGGCCAGGCGCGTGGTCCCGCGCTCGTCGCGCCCGATCGGCAGGAGCTCCCCGAGCCGGGCGGCGAGCGCGGCGGCGCCCGTCATCCTGCGCCCACCCGCCACTCCTGCCCGGGCCGGACGTAGACCACCCGTCCCTCCATCAGCACGAGCGCGACCGGGTTGCGGCCCAGGCGGTAGGGCACGTGCTCGGCGGGGCAGTCGAGCAGCACCAGGTCGCCGCGCTTGCCCGGCTCGATCGAGCCGAGGTCCGCCGAGCGGTCGATCACCCAGGCGGCGTTGAGCGTCAGCGCCAGGAGCGCCTCGCGAACGCTCCAGCCGTAGCGGCGCACGGCGATGCCCGCCACCAGCGGCAGCGACAGAACCGGCGACGTGCCCGGGTTCAGGTCGGTGGCGAGCGCGCAGATCGCCCCCGCGTCGGCCAGCGCCCGCGCCGGCGCCACGCGCTCGTCGCCGAGCAGCTCGGCGCCCGGGAGCAGCACCGCCGCGCACCCGCTGTGCGCCAGCGGCTCGAGGTCGTCGACGTGCAGGCAGGCCAGGTGGTCGACCGAGCGGGCGCCGTGCTCGAGCGCCACAGGCACGGAGCGGCTCGTCGAGAACTGCTCCAAGTGGGCCCGCAGGGCAAGCCCGTGGCGCGCGGCCAGCTCGCCCATGCGGGCCAGGTGGTCGGTCGAGAAGGCCACCGTCTCGACGTAGACGTCGAGCGCTTGGGCCTCGACCTCCGGCACGAGCCGCTCGACCTCGTCCATCCAGGCGTCAGCGGTGAAGCCGTCGGGGACGGCGTGAGCGAGCAGGGCGGTCGAGACGGTGCGCTGCACCACCCGCCCGCCCAGCTCGCCGGCCAGGCGCAGCGCGCGCAGCTCCTCCTCGGCGGAGAGCCCGTAGCCCGACTTGCACTCGAACGCGGTGGTGCCGTGGGCGAGCATCTCGAGCGCCAGCGTGCCGGCCTGCTCGAGCACCTCGCCGTCCGAGGCCTCGGCGAAGGCCCGCGCGGACGAGGCGATCCCGCCGCCGCGCAGCGCGATCTCCTCGTACGGCACGCCCGTGACCTTCAGCTCGTACTCCTCCGCCCGCCAGCCGGCGAAGGGCAGGTGCGTGTGGCAGTCCACGAGCCCGGGCAGCAGCGCGCCGCCCGAGGCGTCGACCTGGAGCTCGACTCCGTCGTCGTCCTCGAGCGAGGCGATGCGCCCGTCGCGCACGCAGACCGAGCCCGGCTCGAGCGCCAGCGAGCCGGCGCGGTCGTGGCGCAGGTACGGCAGCCCGTCCTCCGGCGGGCGCAGCACCTGGGCGGCGCCGCGCACGCAGACGCTCACCCGTCCTCCAGCATCGGCACGCGCACGCCGCGCTCGCGGGCGACCTCGATCGCCTCGGGGTAGCCCGCGTCGGCGTGGCGGGCCACGCCGATGCCCGGGTCGGCGGTGAGCGTCCGGCGCAGCCGCTCGTCCGCCCGCTCGGAGCCGTCGGCCACGCACACCTGGCCGGCGTGGATCGACTTGCCCATCCCCACGCCGCCGCCGTGGTGCACCGACACCCAGCTCGCGCCGCAGGCCGTGTTCAGGAGGGCGTTCAGGATGGGCCAGTCGGCCACGGCGTCGGAGCCGTCGCGCATCCCCTCGGTCTCGCGCTCGGGGGAGGCGACCGAGCCGGCGTCGAGGTGGTCGCGCCCGATCACGATCGGCCCGCCCAGCTCGCCGGAGCGCACCATCTCGTTGAAGCGCAGGCCGGCGAGGTGGCGCTCGCCGTACCCGAGCCAGCAGATCCGCGCCGGCAGGCCCTGGAATTGGATGCGTTCGCGCGCAAGGCGGATCCAGCGCGCCACGTCGTCCTGGTCGCCGAACAGGTCGAGGATGGCGTCGTCGGTGCGGTGGATGTCGTCGGGGTCGCCCGACAGCGCCACCCAGCGGAACGGTCCGCGGCCCTCGCAGAACTGGGGCCTGATGTAGGCCGGCACGAAGCCGGGGTAGTCGAACGCCCCCTCGGCGCCGTGCTCGGCGGCGAGGCCGCGCAGCGCGTTGCCGTAGTCGAAGGCCGCCGCGCCGGCGCGCGCCAGCGCGCGGATGGCCTCCACGTGGGCCACCGCGCTCTCCCCGACCCGCTCCAGGTACTCCTCCGGCGCGGAGCTGCGCAGCGCCTCGGCCTGCTCGACGGTCAGGCCGGCCGGGACGTAGCCGTTCAGCGGGTCGTGCGCGCTCGTCTGGTCGGTCACCACGTCCACCTGCACGCCGCGGCGGACGATCTCCGGCACAAGCTCGGCCGCGTTGCCCAGCAGGCCGATCGACAGCGCCCGGCCGTCGCGACGCGCGTCGTCGAGGCGGCGCAGCGCGTCGTCGAGGTCGGCGGCGCGCTCGTCGAGGTAGCCGGTCGCGAGCCGGCGCTCGATCCGGCGCAGGTCCACCTCGAGGCAGAGCGCGCAGCCGCCGTTCATCGTCACGGCGAGCGGCTGGGCTCCGCCCATGCCGCCCAGCCCGGCGGTGAGCACGAGCCGGCCCGCGAGCGAGCCGTCGAAGTGGGTGCGGGCGGCGGCGGCGAAGGTCTCGTAGGTGCCCTGCACGATTCCCTGGCTCCCGATGTAGATCCAGGAGCCGGCGGTCATCTGGCCGTACATCGCAAGGCCGGCGCGGTCGAGCTCGTGGAAGTGCTCCCAGGTGGCCCAGCGCGGCACCAGGTTCGAGTTGGCGATCAGCACGCGCGGGGCCAGCTCGTGGGTCTCGAAGACGCCCACCGGCTTGCCGGACTGGACGAGCAGCGTCTCGCAGTCGCCGAGCCGCTGGAGCTCGCGCACGAGCGCGTCGTAGCTCCGGCGGTTGCGCGCCGCCTTGCCGATGCCGCCGTAGACGATCAGCTCGTCGGGGTTCTCGGCCACGTCGGGGTGCAGGTTGTTCTCGAGCATCCTCAGCGCCGCCTCCTGGTGCCAGCCGCGGCAGCGCATCAGGCGGTCACCTCCGCGGTCAGGCGCAGCGCGCCCGTGCGGATCGCGTCCGCCAGGCGCCCGATCTCGGCGGAGAGCGAGCGGTCCTCCTCCACGCGCGGGACCAGCTCGCGCACGCGCTCGAGCGCGCCCTCGAGCGCCGGCGTGCTGCGCAGCGGGCGGTGGAACTCGAGCCCCTGACAGGCGCAGACCAGCTCGGTGGCGATCACCCGGGCGGCGTGCTCGACCACGGTGCGGGCCTTCAGCGCGGCCCAGGCGCCCATCGAGTTGAAGTCCTCCTGGCCGGCCGAGGTGGGGATCGAGCCGGCGCCGGCGGGGTGGGCGAGCACCTGGCACTCGTTCACGAGCGCGGCGGCCGCGTACTGGGCGATCATCAGCCCCGACCCGAGCCCCGGCGTGGGCGACAGGAAGCGCGGCAGCTCGGCGTAGCTCGGCGAGAGCAGCGCGTAGGTGCGGCGCTCGCTGAAGGAGGCCAGCTCGCACGTCGCGAGCGCCAGGTGGTCGAGCGGCAGGGAGAGCGGCTGGCCGTGGAAGTTGCCGCCCGGCACCACGTCGCCGTCGGCGGCGAACACGAGCGGGTTGTCGGTCACCGCCGCCAGCTCGCGCTCGAGCGCCCCGCGGACGTAGCCGAGCCCGTCGGCCACCGCCCCGATCACCTGCGGCGCGCAGCGCAGCGTGTAGGGGTCCTGCACGCGCCCGCAGTCGGCATGGCTCTCCACCACCGCGCTGCCGGCCAGCAGGCCGCGCAGGCGCTCCGCCACCAGGGCCTGGCCCGGCTGGGGGCGCACGGCCTGCAGGCGGGCGTCGAACGGCACGGTGGAGCCCTTGAAGGCCTCGAGCGAGAGGGCCACGGCCACGATCGCGGCTTCCACGAGCCGCTCCGCGTCGCGCAGGGCGAGTGCCCCGGCGGCGGTCATCAGGTGGGTGCCGTTGACGAGCGCGAGGCCCTCCTTGGCGGTCAGCGCGAGCGGCTCCAGGCCGGCGGCGCGGAGCGCCTCGGCGCCGGGCAGCCGCCGCCCCTCGTGGAGCGCCTCGCCCTCTCCCACCAGCACCAGCCCGAGGTGGGCGAGCGGCGCAAGGTCGCCCGACGATCCCACCGACCCCCGGCTCGGCACCACCGGCACCACGCCGCGCTCGAGCAGCGCGAGCACCAGCTCGACCAGCTCGAGGCGCACCCCCGAGTGGCCGCGCCCGAGCGACGCCGCGAGCAGCAGCATCATCCCCCGCACCACCTCCTCCGGGAGCGGCTCCCCCGCGCCGACGGCGTGCGAGCGCAGCAGGTTCAGCTGCAGCCGCTCGGCGTCGGCCGGCTCGATGCGCACGCTGGCCAGCTCGCCGATGCCGGTGGTCACGCCGTAGACGGCGTCCCCGCGCGCCACGGCCTCCTCCACCACGGCCCGGGCGGCGCCGATCCGCTCCCGCGCCGCCCCATCCAGCTCCGGGGGCGCCGCACCGCGCGCCACCGCCTCGAGGCGGGCGAGCGTGAGCGGGTCGGCGAGGGGCACGTCCCGGCACCATATCCCGCGTGTCGATTTCGGCGCCGCCCGTTCGACGCACCCGTAAAGCACCCAACCACAAGGAGTCATCGACATGCGATTCATGGTTCTGGTCAAGGCCAGCGAGGAGTCCGAGGCGGGCGTCCT
>JBOGXS010000343.1:0-5537 GCA_050693815.1 Thermoleophilaceae bacterium
CGCCTCGTCCCCGGCCCGGCGGCCTACGCGTTCCCGGCGCGGATGCGGATCTCGGCGCCGGGCCGGGCGCCGCTGGTCGCGGACGTGCGCGACGACGGGTCGGTCGAGCTGCCGGAGGCGATCGGGACGCGCGCCCTGCGCCTTCAGGTCCTCGCTGTGGCGCCACGGCGCGGCCCCGCCGCGCGCCGCAGGCTGAGAGCCGTGGCGCTCGCCGAGGTGGAGGTGCCCGGCCTGAATCCACCCGGGCCGCGGCGAGCCGGCACGTTCTCCACCGCCTGTGGAGCCGTACGGGCCGGCGTGGTCGGCACGCCCTCGGCGGCCAGCATGCGCGTCGGCGGCGGCGTGGCGGAGCTCGACGCGGGCGCGCCGCTTCGCCTTCGCGGCTGCGCGGGAGGAAGGCTGCGCCTGCCCCGCGGCAGCTCGTGGCTGAGCGTGCCGCCCGGCGCGGTGATGCGGGCCGACCACCTGCTGCTGCGCTCCCCCGCCCCTCGTCCCCCAGGAGGAGGCGATGCCGGGCAGCCGCGCGTGCTCGACGTCTCGCGCGGCGGCGCGCCCGGACAGACGGCGCGAGCGCGGCTCGACCTGGACGAGCCGGCGTGGCTGGTGCTGACCCAGAGCTACTCGCGCGGCTGGCGCGCCTGGTGCCGCACCCGGTCGGGCGCGGAGCGGCCGCTCGGCCGGCCCGTGCCGATCGACGGCTACGCGAACGGCTGGCGCGTCGGCGCGGGCTGCACGGAGGCGCGCTTCGCGTTCGCCCCCCAGGCGACGGCCACCGCCGCGTTCGCGGTCTCCGGGGTCGCCGGCCTCGTCCTGCTCGCGATCGTGCTTGCGGCGGCCGTCCGCGGGCGGCGCCGCGCACCCGTGGCGGCCGAGCGCGGCAACGGGCGTGTGCTGTGGGGCCAGACCGCATGGGCCGATCCGCTCCTGCGCCCGGCGTGGGGCCCCGCGCTCGCCGTGAGCGGGGCGGTTGGCGCGGTCGGCGCGCTGCTGTTCGCGCTGCGCATGGGCCCGGTGCTCGCGGGGGTCTCGCTCGCGCTGTTGCGCGCCGGGGTCACCGTGCGGCGGCTGGTCGCGCTGGCGGCGGTCGCGGTCGCCCTGTTGCCGGCGATCTACCTGGCCTTCCCGCCCACCGACCGCGGCGGCTTCTCGTTCACCTACGCCACCGACGTGCTCTTCGCGCACTGGGTCGCCGTCGTGGGACTCACGGCCCTGGCGGCGGCGGCGATCCTCGCCTGCCTGCGCCAGCCACGACCGGCTCGTCGGGCGGCGGGGCGGCGCCCGCCTCGAGCCGAGCGGCGGGCGGCTCGATCAGCGTCCAGCGCGCACCCAGCCGGTGGAGCCGGTAGCGGGCGAGCGTCGTGAGGGTGCCGAGCCCGTACACGACGCTGTCGACGAAACCTACGCTGGACGCCTCCAGGAAGTAGCGAGTGGGGATCGCCACCTCCTCCACGCGGGCGCCGGCGTGGATCACCTGGGCGAAGATCTGCTGGTCGAAGACGAAGCCGTCCGAGTTGCGCAGGAAGGCGATCGACCGCAGCAGGTCGGCGCTGAACGCCCGGTAGCCCGTGTGGTACTCGGAGAACTCACGGCCGAAGGCCCGGTTCTCGATACCGGTCAGCAGCTTGTTTCCGAGCCACTTCCAGCGCGGCATGCCGCCGATGATCGCCTCGTCCTCGAGCAGCCGCGAGCCGATCGTCATGTCCGCACGCCCCTCGAGCAGCGGGCGCACGATGTCCGGCACCAGCGCCGGGTCGTACTGGTTGTCGGCGTGCACCATGACCACGATGTCGGCGCCGGCGCGCAGCGCCCTCACGTAGCCGCTCTTCTGGGTGCCGCCGTACCCCCGGTTGGCGGGCAGGGTGAGCACCTCGAAGCCCTGGCGCAGCGCCTCCTCGGTCGTCCCGTCGGGGCTGGCGTCGTCCACGACCAGGGCGCGGTCGGCGGCCTCCACCGGGAGCTCGGCGGCCACCGCCGGCAGTGTGCGCTCGGCCTTGTAGGCGGGCAGCACGACCACCACGCGCCTCGAGAGCCCACGGTCGCCGCAGCGCGGCCGCGCCGGCGTCACGCCCTCCACCCGCTTCATGACTACCACACGCTCGTCCAGGAGCGAGGCGGCGATCATCCGCCTCCGGCGCAGCAGCGCCGCGGCGATTCGCGCCAGCCCCGCCGCGGCGCCGCCGCGCCCGGTCAGCCCGTCGAGCCAGTAGCCGGGCGAGAAGTCGCGCCGCAACGGCCGGTCCTCGCACGGCAGGAGGTCCGACGCGGCGAGCAGCTCGCGCAGGGTCATGCGCGGCAGGAGGAAGGTGTGCGTGGGAAGCAGACCCCACCAGCGGCGGCCGAAGGCCCTGGCCGTCGGCGAGGCGGGGTCCGGAGTGACGACGCAGAGGACGCCGCCGGGCCGAAGCAGTCGCGCCGCCCGCCGGATCGCGCCGGCGGGGTCGAGCATGTGCTCGATCACGTCGACCATGAAGATCGCTCCGAAGGCGCCCTCCTCGAGCTCCGCCTCGTCGAAGCCGTCGGCGAGCACGTCGAGCCCGAGCCGCTCGCGCACGTAGGCGCGAGCGTCGGCAGAGGGCTCGAGCCCGAGCGGCTGCCAGCCCAGGCGCCGCGCCTCGTCCATCAGCAGCCCGTGGCCGCAGCCCACGTCGAGCAGGCGCCCGGGCGCCGCGTACCGCCCGGCCAGCTCGAGCAGCCGCCGCGCCGTCCGGCGCCGGCCCTCCTCCTCCTGGAGGTAGCGTGGGTCCTCCACGCCGGCGTAGAGGGCTCGCAGCTCCTCCCGCGCCGGCAGCTCACCGTGCTGGACGGTCCCGCAGCTCCGGCAGAGGTACAGGTCGCCGTGCGCGCCGACCGCATGGCTGGAGGGCGCGAACGCCTCCGAGCGGGCCCAGCTCGGCGCGCCCCGCCAGCGCAGCCGCGCGTCCCCGCCGCAGATGCCACAGCGCCGCATCCGCAGCTGGGTCAAGAGGATCCGCTGGTCGCGGCCATGAGCAGGTAGGCCCCGCCCGGCGAGCGCTGCTCGAGCCAGCCCGCGAGCGCCACCGACGAACGCGGCGAGCGGTTCTCGTAGACGTAGCCGTGCGCGCGGATGGCCACCACCTCGAGGCCCGCCTCGCGCGCCAGCTCGGCCAGCCTTCCGCGCGAGTAGGCGAGCACCCCGCGGCAGGCGCTCGAGACGAGTCCGAAGCCGGCCATCGGGGGGTGGTTGCGGTTGCCCTCGCAGATCCCGACGGCGCCGCGCGACACGCGCTTCATCTCGCGCAGGGCGTCCACCGGGCGCTCGAGGTGATGAAGCACGTTGCCCGCGAAGACCAGGTCGAAGCTCGCGTCCTCGAAGGGCAACCCGTAGGCGTCCGCCCGGACCAGCAGGTGCCGGCACGGGCTGCGCTCGATCATGTTCTGCGACAGCTCGACCCCGCGAACGCGCGCGCCGCTGGAGCACCACCACCAGGTGAACATGCCGTTGCCCGCGCCGACGTCCAGGACGCTCGAGTCGGCACCGATGCCGAGCCGCTCGGAGAGCCAGCGCACCTTCGGCTCGGCGAACGCGCGCGCCACGGGGTCGCGGGGGTCGCGGTAGCTGCGCCGCCGCTGCCAGTGTCCCCGCTGGCGGCTCTCGTCCACGAGTCGCACGGCGGGCGAGTCTAGGCGACCGCGGTCGCTTCCACCGGGCGTCGGCCTGGCGGGCGCTTCCGCCTTCGACTCTGCTACCAATCCCGGCCATGCGCCGACTCGCCCCGCTCGCGCTGGTCGTGGCGCTCGCGCTGCCGGCTGGGGCCACTGCGCAGAGCGCCGGCGACGAGCAGTACGCCGATCCGTTCGCGCCGTCTGAGCAGCCCCAGCAGCCGGCGCCGCCGCCCTCGGCGCCCGCCCCTGCGCCGAGCGGAGAGGTCGACGATCAGGTGGACGTCGAGCCCGCCGCGCCCGCCGCCGGGGTGGCCCAGACCGACCCTTCCGGGACCCTTCCGCGCACGGGCTTCCCTGCTGCCCTCGCCCTGGCCGCGGGGTGGTGGATGCTGCTCGGCGGGCTCGCCCTGCGCCGCGTGCTCTAGTGGACCTCCTCGAGTCGGCCCACTAGTGCTCAACACCTCATCGAGGGGCCCGTGCGCGTAGGGGTGGACGCCCGTCACCTGCGCGCCCCGGCCGGCCGCGGGGTGTCCCGGTACACGCGAATGCTGCTGCACGCGCTGGCAGGAGAGTTCGCGGACGACGAGTGGGTCGCGCTCGCTCCCGATGCGTCCGGGGAGCCCGTCGCAGGAGTGCGACTCCGCGGTCGCGGACTCCCGAGGCGCGCTCTCTTCGCGGCCGCCGCGCTCGTCGGACGTCCACGCCTCGACCGTCTCGTCGGGGGCTGCGACGTCGCCTGGGTGCCGGCCCCCGCGCCGGTTGCGGTCTCGCCGCGCGTTCCGCTCGTCTTGACCGTGCACGACCTGTCGTTCGAGCATCGCCCGGAGGACTACGGACGCTACGAGCGCCTCTGGCACCGGCTCGCCCGACCGCGCACGCTCGCCGGGCGAGCGGCGCGCGTGATCGCCGTGTCGGATGCCGTCCGCGAGCAGCTGCTGGGCGAATGGGCGCTGCCTCCCGAGCGCGTCGTGACGATACGTTCCGGTCCGGGGCGACCGCCGCCAATGGGGGCACGACCGCTGCCGGACCGGCCGTCGGGTCTGCCGTCGACCTTCTTCCTCGCCGCGGGTGCTCTCGAGCCGCGCAAACAGCCGCTCCTGCTCGTCGAGGCGCACCGGCTGGCGCGCGCCGATGGGCTCGAGGCCGGCCTCGTCTTCGCCGGAGAAGGGCCGCTGCGCGCACAGCTCGAGCGCCGTGGCTCGAGGGTGCTGGGTCGTGTGTCCGACGCGTTGCTCGACGACCTCTACCGCGACGCGCTCGCCGTGGCCTGCATCTCGCGCGAGGAGGGCTTCGGACTCACTCCGCTCGAGGCGGCGGCGCGGGGCACGCCAGCGATCGTCTCCGACCTGCCCGTCTTTCGCGAGACCCTCGGCGACGCCGCCCTGCGCGCGGAAGCCCAGGATCCCGGCGCGCTGGCGGCCGCGCTGCTGCGCCTCGAGCGCGAGCCCGACCTTCGCGCCCGGCTGGCGAGCGCCGCCGCCGATGCGGTTGGCGCCCTGTCCTGGGAGCGAGCCGCCCGGGAGACGCGCGCGGTGTTGGCCGAGGCGGCTGTGGAGCGGGTCACGTGACGCGCTTCGCGATCGTGACGGTCATCCACGACTCCGCCGTGGACCTCGAGCGGCTGTTGGACTCGCTCGACCTGCTCGAGGAGCGGCCGCCCGTCGTGGCGGTCGACAGCGGATCCTCCGACGCGGGCGGCGCCCTGGCCGCCGGCCGGGGCGCCGAGGTCGTCGACCTGGGCGAGAACCGCGGCTTCGGCGCCGGCTGCAACGCCGGGCTCGAGCTCGTGGAGGCTCCGGTCACCGCCCTGGTGAACCCGGACGTCGAGCTTCTCGACGCGGGTCTCGCCCGGCTCGCCGACGAGGCGGCCGACCGCGACGCGCTGCTCGCGCCGCGGCTGCTCAGCCGCGACG
>JBOGXS010000344.1:0-8695 GCA_050693815.1 Thermoleophilaceae bacterium
CGCTCGCCCAGCGCCGCCGCGCCCTCGCGCGCGTCGGCTTCGAGAAGCACGTCGGGCAGGTAGTTCTTCGCGGCGTCGGCCGGGTCGACGTTGATCGCGATCAGATGGGGAGGCTGGGCCTGCTTCCAGCCCTGGGTCATCATGCCGTCAAAGTCGGTGCCGATCCCGATCACCAGATCGGCCTCGTCCCACAGCCCCCCCGCCTCGGGCACGTGGGGCGGGACGTCGACCAGGCAGGGATGCCCGGGCGCGACCAGGCCGTGGGCGGAGTAGGTGAGGATCACGGGCGCCACCAGGCGCTCCGCCAGCGCGGCCACGGCCGGGCCGGCGCCCGCCTGGAGGGCGCCGCCCCCGGCCCAGATCAGCGGCCGGCGAGAGCGCTCGGCGAGCCCGGCCGCACGCGCGAGATGGGCCTCGTCTGCCTTCGGCCGCGAGGAGACCATGCTCATCAGCTCCGGCGCATCGTCCACCGCCTCGCCCAGCAGGTCGGTGGGGATCTCGAGGTAGACCGGTCGCTGCGGCGGGGCGGCGGCACCGACCAGGGCGAGGTTCACGGCTGAGCCGACGTCGCGGGCGGAGCGCACGCGCACGGTCTCCTTCACGACGGGCTCGAACATGGCGGCCTGGTCGGTGGCCTCGTGCAGCACCCCGCGCCACACGCCGGGCCGGCGCAGCCGCGCCGGGATGTCCGTGGCGATCACGAGCAGCGGCTGGCGCGAGGCCCACGCCTCGCCCACGGCGGCGAGCGTGTTGGCCGCGCCCGGACCGGTCGTGGTGAGCGCCACGCCGACCCTCCCCGCCGCCCGCGCATAGCCGTCGGCCGCGTAGGCCGCGGTCTGCTCGTGGCGCACCCCTACGAGCCGGATCGAAGAGTCGCCGAGCGCGCGCCAGAGGGCGAGATTGTGAACGCCGGGAAGCCCGAAGGCCACCTCCACGCCGGCGTGCTCCAGGGCCGCGACGGCCAGCGCGGCGCCGCTCACCGCGGTCGGCGCGCGGCTCATTCCGGGAATAGCTCGTCCAGGGGGAGCTCGAAGCCCTCGAGCTGCGGGGAGGAGAGGGTGTCGCCGCTCTCGAGCTCGAGCGCGACGTCGAACTCCGACGCCTCGGGCGTCGAGCGGCGGAAGATCAGCACCTCGCTGGCGGCGGTGTCGACCAGCCAGAGCTCCCGCAAGCCGTTGCGCTCGTAGGCTGCTTTCTTGGCGCCGATGTCGTAGCGCCAGGTGGAGGGGGAGCGGATCTCGACGGCGAGGTGGGGAACCGGATACGGCCGCACCGCACGGATGTCAGGGGCGGCCTCCTCCGGGTACCAGAGCAGGTCGGGATTGAAGACGTTGCGCTCGTCGAGCTTCACGTCGAGGGGGAGAGTCACCATTCCGCGGCCCGCGCCGGCTCGAATCCACGAGCTCAGCGCGTACAGAAGCTCGTTCTTCACGACCTGGTGCAGCAGCAGCGGCACGTCCACGACCAGCTCACCCTCGATGAGCTGAATCCAGCGCCGCTCCTCCGAGTACGGAAGCGCGAGGTACTCGTCGGCGGTCATGCGCTGCGTCGCGGGCATTGCGCCCATCGTAGTCCTCCATCGCTCGCGGGCCCACGACGAGTGAAGGCCCGCCGGTCGCACCCTCGCCCCGGCCACGTAGGCTCCCCGCCGATGGACGTGCCGCTCTCAGGCACCCGCGTCGTCGACCTCTCGCGCGTGCTCGCCGGGCCCTACTGCACGATGGTCCTCGCCGACCTGGGCGCCGAAGTGATCAAGGTCGAGCGGCCCCAGGGCGGGGACGAGACGCGGGCGTGGGGGCCGCCGTTCGCGGGCGGGGAGGCTGCCTACTTCCTGTCCGTCAATCGCGGCAAGCGCTCCTGCGCGATCGACCTCGCGCACGAGGAGGGCCGGGCGCTGGCGCTCGAGCTGTGCGCCGGCGCGGACGCCGTGATCGAGAACTTCAAGGTCGGCGGCGCCGACCGGCTGGGGGTCGGCTACGAGCGCGTGCGAGAGCGGAACCCGCGCGTGGTGTACTGCTCGATCACCGGCTTCGGCTCACGCCGCGAGCCACCGGGGCGGCCCGGCTACGACTTCATCGCCCAGGCCGAGACCGGGCTGATGTCGATCACCGGCGCCGAGGACGGCCCGCCCCACAAGGTCGGGGTGGCCCTGGTGGACGTGCTGGCCGGCCTGCACGCCGCGGCGGCCATCCTCGCGGCGCTGCGTGGGGGAGAGGGGGCGCGCATCGAGGTGCCCCTGCTGGACAGCGGCCTGGCCGGCCTGGTCAACGTGGCGCAGAACGCGCTCGTGACCGGCCGCGAGCCGGAGCGCCACGGCAACGCGCACCCCAACATCGTCCCCTACCAGGACTTCGAGACGGCCTCCGGCCGGATCGCCGTGGCGGCGGGCAACGACGGCCTGTTCCGGGCGATGTGCGATTCGCTCGGCCTGGCGCACCTCGCCGGGGACGACCGGTTCGCCACCAACGCCGCGCGGGTCGAGCACCGGCGCGACCTGATCCCGCTGTTGCAGGAGCGCCTGCGGGAGCGCACGGCGGACGAGTGGGTCGAGGCGCTCGACACGGCCGGCGTCCCGGTCGGGAAGGTGCGCACCGTGCCCGAGGCGCTGGCCGCCGCGGCCGCCGCCGGCCGCCCGGCGACGCTGACCGTCGACCACCCGAGCGCCGGTAGCCTCGACCTGGTCGCCTCGCCGATCTGGGGTCCCACGGACCCCTCCACGGCAACGGCGCCGCCGCTGCTGGGCGAGCACACCGCCGAGGTGCTGCGCGAGCTTGGGCGAAGCGACGCGGAGATGGCCGAGCTGGCCGAGCGCGGCGTGCTCCGCCTCGGCTGAGGCCTGCCCAGAGGCCCTCCCCCAATCGAGTGTCGAGTTACTCAGCGTCAGGCCGAGTAACTCGACAGTCGACGGGGAGGGGAGGTCCTCAGTGAGTCTCGCCCTGGCCGCTCGAGGCCGGCGGGCGTGACTCCTCCGCCAGCGAGGTGATCGTCAGGTTGCCGCGGGCGGCGGCCTCCATCACCTCGGTGGCCTCGTCGGACGAGCGCGCGTAGAGCTCGACCAGCATGTGGGTCACGATGCTGTCGTCCTCGTGCTTGTGGAAGCGCACGTGGGTGAAGAACTCGCGCGTGCCGTGGTCGCCGAAGGCGGCGAAGGCCAGGGACTCCGCGGCCTCCGGGCCGGAGCACGACTCCACCTGGTCGGCGTCGACCGTCACGGTACACGAGGCCACCCAGGGCGTGCCCGTGACCATGCGCTCCCAGCGATCCTCCACCGGCTCGATGCGCGAGATGCGCCGCCCGTCCTCCTCGTAGGAGGTGAGGGCCAGATGGGGCTGGTCGTGGAGGCAGTCGAGGCACTGCACCACGGCCTCCTGCACCTCCTCCACCGGGTCGACGGCCTCGCCCGTGTCGGCGTCGACCTTCAAGATTCCCTCGTAGTGGAGCTGCACCTCCAGGTTCTGCGACCAGCAGCGATAGCACCGCAGCCAGCTCGACTGCGTGCCCACTGACTCCTGAGCGGATCCCTCCATGCCCTCATTATGCTCACCGACGGGCATTCCCTTGCGCCGGACCGCGCGGTCGCGTTACTTTGGACTAGCTCAATGGCTTCGCTCGCAAGCAAGCTGTCGCGCCCGGGCGTGCTGACAAGCCTGATGATCAGGGGCAGGCGGGCGCCGTTGAACCGCACGCCGGCGGACGCCGGGATGGACTACGAGGCCGTCTCGTTCCATGCCACCGACGGCGTCGGGCTGCGCGGCTGGTTCATCGCTCGCGAAGGCGACCCCGCTTCCGGGCCGGCGGTCGCCTTCGTGCACGGCTGGCTCTGGAACCGGCTCGGCAACGAGGCGGGCCACGTCCCGTTCGTCGACCGCGACGTGGACCTCGTGCCCCCGGCGCGCGCCCTGCACGATGCCGGCTTCCACGTGCTGATGTTCGACCTCCGCAATCACGGCGAGAGCGAGTCGAAGCCGCCGATCACCTACGGCGTCCGCGAGGCACACGACTTCTGCGGGGCCGTGGCATACCTGCGCTCCCGTCCCGACGTGGACGGCGAGCGCATCGGCGCGCTCGGCAACTCGATGGGCGCGAACGCGGTCATCTACGGCACGCCGCGGTGCCAGCCCGTGAAGGCCGTGCTCGCCGTCCAGCCCGCGCGGCTGCGGAACTTCAACGCCAACTTCGCGCGGCTGGAGCTCGGTCGGCTCGGCCCGACACTCCTCAAGCCGGTCGACCCGCTCTACCGCCTGATGCGGGCGCCCATGCCCAAGCACCACGACCCGGCGATCCCGGCCCGCGACCTCGGCGAGACCGTGGTGCAGTACGTCCAGGGGACCGGCGACCCCTGGGGAACGATGGAGGACGTGGAGGCGTTCGCAGCGGCCACCCCGAACACGCTGGGGGTGGTGCGCTATCCGTCCGCCGGTCGCTACGAGGGCTACCGCTACGTCTCAGAGGCGGTCGACGACGTTGTTGAGTTCTTCCGGAGGTGTCTATGAGTCTCGCGCTGGCAAAGCCGCAGGTCCACGATGTGCCCACCTCGGACGGGACCGGGGTCCGGCTCACGCACTACGCCACGGGCGACAAGGGCCCGGTGGTGCTCGCACCCGGCTACGGGAACGCCGCGCGCGCCTTCGCGCTCGACACCGTTCCGCGCAGCTTCACGGAGTTCCTCGGCGAGCACGGCTACGACGTCTGGCTGCTCGACTACCGCGCCAGCCCCGACCTGCCCTCGAGCCGCACCCAGTTCACCGTGGACGACATCGCCATGCGAGACTGGCCGGCCGCGATCGCCCACGTGCGCAGGGAGACCGGGGCCGACTCGGTCCAGGCTCTGGGGCACTGCGTGGGCGGCCTCTCCCTGAACATGGCCATCGGAGGCGGCCTCGAGGGCCTGCGCTCGGCGATGTTCTCGGCCCTGGCGGGCCACCCCATCCCGACTCCGGCCAACCGCCTGCGCGCCGGCGTGCGCCTGGCCACGGTCTTCCGCAGGCTCGGCATCGACGGTCTCGACACCGACTACCGCCCGGACTCCCTGCCCGACCGGGCGGTCGAGGCGCTCATGCGCGTGCTGCCCTTCCGGCACGCCTACGACAGCCCGGTGGGACGGCGCATCTACTTCATCTACGGCGACGTGTTCGACCACTCGCGCATCGACCGGGCCACGATGGAGCAGTCCGTGCCGAGCTTCTTCGGCAACGGAAACATGACGTTCTTCGAGCACATCTCGCGGATGATTCGCAGGGGCCGGGCCGTTGACGCCAAGGGTGGCGACGCATACCTGGCCAACACCGACCGCTATCGCATGCCGATTGCGTTCATCACCGGCGAGCACAACCGGATGTTCCTGCCGCGCGGGCTCAAGGCCACGCACGAGCTGCTCGGCACCGCGAACGGGCCCGAGCTCTACACGCGCCACGTGATCCCGGGCTACGCCCACCTGGACTGCTGGCTCGGCCAGAACGCCGAGCGCGACGTGTTCCCGATCGCCCTCGCGGAGCTGGAGCGGCACAACTGATGGCGGCGCCGGCGACCAGCGTGCAGCACGCGGGCCTCCAGGACTTCCTGTCCTATCCCGTGGCCGCCTGCCTCCAGGACCGCCGCACTCGCCGGGTCGCGCGGGGCGTGTCGCTCGAGGCCGGCGAGATGAGCTACGAGAGCGCGAACGAGCCGTCCCCGCTCACGCCGCTCGAGGAGGCGATCCTGGTCGCCGCGACCGGCCCCACCGGGGCGGTGATGCACGACGGCCCGCTCGACAAGCCGACCGGCCGGCCCGAGCTCGGCACGCCGTTCCTGCACGTGACCGGCCGGGCCGCCAGCAGCGCCGACAACGCCCAGGCCACCTCGCTGTTCATGATCAACGACGAGGGCATCTGGCTGCTCGAGCGCCCGCAGGAGCGCGAGGCGATGGAGCTGTTCGAGCGGATCCCGCCGCGCTGGGAGGACCGCACGGAGGAGGACTGGCTCGCGTACGCCGACGCCGTCAAGCGCAAGGTCTACGACCAGCGCTTCGAGTTCCCGCGCGAGTGGCCCTACTACCTGGGCTGGAACGCGCAGCACTCCAACGTGCCCGGCACCACCTGCTTCCTGCCCGTGGTGGACAACACGCGCCAGTACATCAACGTGCTGCTGATCCTCCTCTCCGAGCCGAAGGGCAAGGCGCCGCTGTTCATCGACGACTGGCGGCCTTTCCGGCCCCGCGGCGCCGCCGAGCGGATCGCCTGGCTGGCGGCGAAGGTCGGGCTCGTGGAGGCGATCCCCTACCAGCCGATCGGCGGTCTGCGGCGCGTGCGCGGCGGCTTCGTCTCGAAGGACGTGCCCGCGCCGCTCGGCAGCATCGGCGAGGTGCGCACCGAGCAGGAGGCGTACTTCCTGATGCAGAACCTGATGCTGACCGGCGAGGCGCTGCGCCTCGGGGCCTGGGTGCACGGCGCCCCGATGCCGCCGTACGTGATGAGGCGCGACCCGGAGAACGGCCTGCTTGGGCTCGGCTTCCGCGAGCACCTGGGCAGGCCCGAGCCGTCGCGCTGGCGGCGCTGGCCGCCGGTGCCCGCCTCGCAGCCCAACTTCGTGGGCATCGACGGCGTGCTGGAGGGCCTCTGCCCGCCGTACGTGACCGATATGGACGAGGCGGTCGACCGCGTGCTCGAGGAGAAGTTCGGCTCGGGCGGCGCCTATGCCGACCCGGAGGTGTTCGGGCAGGCGTACCGCGACCGGGCCGGCGCCGAGGGCTACCTGCGGCGGGCCGAGCACCACCCCTCGGAGGCGGTCGGGTACGCCAAGGAGATCTGCCGCTACCTGGTCGAGACCTACGGCCGCTTCCCGGCGCACACCGACGCCTTCTACCTTCCGGGCACGTGGGTCCAGCTCTCCCACCTGGAGACCGAGTACTACGAGCGCTTCGGCCGGCCGGGGCTCGCACGCCGGCAGGTCGAGGGGCGAGAGATCTGGGGTCGGTAGCGGGCAACGCGATCGGCCGGATGGTCGGCCTGACGCTCTTCACGCCGGTGCGCCCGCAGTGGGTGCCGCTGCTGCGCGCCGCCTTCTACCTGGGGAGGTACCTGCCGTTCGCGCAGCGTGACATCCTGCAGTTCGAGTTCATCCACTTCGTCCGCTGGTCCTTCGTGAAGCGCGACGGACTCGAGGGCGAGCGGCTGAACTACCGCTACCTCTTCTTCGAGAGCAACTTCGACGGGCCCTGGCAGCACTACATCGACGCCTTCGCGTACGTCATCCCGCGCCACATCCGGCTCGTCTGGGGGCGCGGGCCGGCCTTCCCGGCGCCGCCGCCGGCCGAGCCGCTGAAGGCGTGGATCGCCCGCAACAGCAGGGAGGGCGGCCACTACTACTGCGCCTATCCGGAGGCGAGCACCCGGATGGTCAAGGGCGCCGTGCGCGTGCGCGACAGCCTCCGCAAGCTGCAGGCCGACTCGCGCGGGATGGGGCCCGAGGAGTTCGAGGCCGCCTACCGGCGCTTCCTGTCCGAGGCGCAGACCGACCTCTGATGGCCGAGGGCTGGAACCGCGTGGGGGGCGCGTACTCGCTCACCGTGATCAGCCGCATCCTCCCGGGCCACGAGGAGGAGCTGCGCACGTACATCGAGTCGCTTCCGAGGGGGCCCGACAGCCCGCTCGCGCGGCTCGACACGCTCCACTTCTCGCGCCTGCACATCCTCGCCGAGCTCGAGTACCAGGGAAAGCCGCAGAAGCCGGATCGGCTGAACCACGGCCACCTCGTGTTCACGAGCAGCTTCGACGGCGAGCTGCGTCCCTACCTGGCATCGATCTGCGAGCTGCTCGCCCCCGAGGCGGACGCCTGGTGGGGCCACTGCGCCGGCTACCCCGGCACCGCCGACCGGACGGCGTTCGAGCGATGGGTGCGCGAGCACCAGGTCGACAGCGCGCTGTTCGCGTCGGCCCACCCGCACGCGAGCGTGGCGGAGGTGCACGAGTGCCTCGACCTGCGCGAGCGGCTGCTCGACTTCGCCGCGGTGGCGCAGGGCCTGGATGCCGCGACCCTGCAGCGTCGCTTCCAGGAAGCGTTCGCCGAGCGCCGGATAGCATCGGTGCGCACCCGGCCGAGCCGGGTGCTTCCGCAGTGAGGCACCGCAAGCTGCGCCTGGGCCGCCCGGCCAACCTGCCGCGTCGCCGTTCCACGGCTGCCGAGGTCGACCTCGCCGACATCCAGGGCAACGTGCTGCGGGGCTACACGCACCGCGCGGCCGCCTACCTCTTCCTCCGCATCGAGGACCCCGGTCGCGCACGCGCCCTGCTCGGGCGCATCCTGCCGCGGGTGGCGACCGCGGAGCCCTGGCAGGGGCAGGGCCCGGAGACGCCCCTGGTGCTGGCCTTCACCTACGCCGGGCTGGCCGCGCTGCACCTCCCGGACGAGGTGCTGCGCTCCTTCCCGGACGAGTTCCGCGAGGGCATGGCCGCGCGCGCCGACCGGCTCGGCGATCGCGGGCCGAGCGCGCCGGAGCACTGGGAGACGGGCCTGTGCGCCGGCGAGGCGCACGTGCTCGTTCGGGTCCACGCCGCGGATCCCGCCCGGCTCGAGGCGGCGCGTGAGGAGCTGCGAGGCGTGGGGGCCGCCGGCGCGGTGACGATCGTGCACGAGCAGCGCGCCGAGGCGCTGCCCGGCGGCCGCGACCACTTCGGCTTCTACGACGGCATCGCCCAGCCCGCGGTGGACGCCTCGGGCG
>JBOGXS010000345.1:0-4224 GCA_050693815.1 Thermoleophilaceae bacterium
GGCGTGGTACATGAACGGCCGCTCGCCCAGCTGGTCGCGGGCCACCAGCCCGCGCCGGCGACCTTCGTCCCATAGCGCCACCAGGACGGAGCCGCGCGCGGACCGAAGCATCTCGTCGCCGGCGGCGCTCCAGGCGGCGGCGACCTCGGCCTCCGTGGCCCAGGGCTGGGCCAGCGCGGGACCGGAGGTCAGCCGGAGGCGCCCCTCCATCGCGCAGAGCGGGCGCTCGGCGTCGGGGCTACGCGGCTCGGACGCCATCGGGGAGACGCCCAGGGTGAGCGGGCCCTGCTGGACGACGTCGACCGACCCGCCGAAGGCGAGCGCACCGCGCACGAGCTCACGGGCCCGCTCGGGGGCGAGCGTCATGCGCGGGTCGTAGAGGCCGGCGAGCTGCGTCTCGACCATGGGCCTACAGCTCTACCAGGCGCGAGCCACCCGCTTCGATCGGTTGGAGGAGCGAGCGCCCCTCGAGCTCGACCCAGGCGTGGGCGCCGAAGGCCGGCGCTGTGCGCACGCCGATGACGACCACGGAGTCCGGGAGTCCGCGCCGCGCGAGCAGCTTCACGAGGACGAGCGAGCGGGCGAGGCAGCGCGTGTCGCCGGGCAAGTGCCGCAGCCGGCCGTCTACGATGCTGCCCAGGCGACCCGCGAGCGCCACTGCCGCTCCTCGCTCGGCTGCTCCCGGAGGGCGGCCACCGCTTCGGAGCTTCGCGAGCGCGGCGCGCAGATCGCCGCGCCGCATGAGCCAGCGCACCTGGACGTACGCGAGCGTGATCTCGGCGCTCAAGGCGAGCTTCTCGAGCGCGGTCACGCCGCCTGCCGCACGGCGCTCTCGGCGTGCTCGCGGATCTCGCGCGCGAGCTGGGCGGGAGGCACGGCCCGGTCGACCCAAACCCGGGCGACGGCGGCCGACCCCGCCAGCGCCGCGGCGAACTCGAGATGGCGCAGCAGGTACTCGCGGCCGCTGAGGTAGGGCGTGAATGCGGTCCCGATCAGATCGGGGGCGGAGGGCGAGTCCAGCGTCTCCACGCGGTCCCCGCTGCCGAGGCCGCGATCCGCGGACTCCAGCAGGTAGAGCGCCGACAGGGGCAGGGCCCTCGCGGCGCGCGGAAGCGAGACGTGGATCTTGTGGCTGCGCCCGAGGACAGGCAGCGCGGTGTCCTCGATCAGCCGCCGCGCCTGGTCCGTCGGCTGAAGGTTGACGAGCGCGACGCCGGGCTCGGCGAGAACACCTCCTTTGCCGAGTCGCAGCGCGACGACGTCCTCGGCGAGCAGCGAGTGGCCCGCGAGCGCGAGCTCCATGGCGAGGGTCGACTTCCCGGCTCCGGGGGGTCCGGCGATGGCGATCGCGCGGTCGCCCAGGGATACCGCGCTCGCGTGGATCACGTACAGCTCGCGCAGCGCCGCCACCAGCGGCAGGATCTGCCCGACCAGCATGCGCTGCCAGTACCACTCGGCCACCGAAGGCGGAGCGCACGCCACGTGGCGCGCATCCGGCCCGATCAGGTAACGCCCGTGGACGCCCGCGCGGAACAGGACGCCCAGCTCCGGGTGCTCCCGCGACTCGAGCAGGGCGCCGCCCCGGCCGTCGGGCATCCAGCCGAGCGGCTGCGTCTCGGAGGCCGACCAGCCCGCGTCGAGGCTCGAGGCATAGACGAGCTCCAGCACCGTCGGGTCGGTCGCCACGTCGACCTGCGCGGGGCGCAGGGCGGGCGCCTCGAAGTGGAGCGCCAGCTCGACGCCGAACGCGCGCGCCAGCCACGGCTCGCAGGCCGACGGCCGCCTCCTGAGCCTCTCCTGGACCGAGACCTCGGCCACCGGGCCTCAGTACTCGATGATGGTGCCCGTGCGCTGGCCCACCCGCGTGGCGGCACGGAGCGCGACGAAGCCGGCGGGGATCATGACCGCCACGAAGGCGGCGATCTTGACCACGAGCATCCACGGGTCGCCCGGGACGTCGGCGCCGATCAGCACGTGGCGCAGCAGCTGGATCGAGGGCGTGAACGGCTGCACGTGGGAGAACCACTCGATCCAGTCGGGCAGCAGCGCCACGGGGAAGTACACGCCGGACGTGAACGAGATTAGCGTGAGCAGAAGCCCCGCGCCGGCCATCATGCGCTTGAAGATCAGCACGGTGGCGGCGAACAGCATGCCCAGGGCGGCGAACGTGCCGGCCCCCAGCAGCGCCACCGGGTAGGCGAGCCACGCGGTCGACCACTCGACCGGAAGCCCGAACACGGCCGCCGCCACGAACAGCGAGATCGTCGTCGTGACCAGGGAGACCACGAAGGGGAACAGCATCATCGAGGCCACGCCCGCAGCCGAGCCGAACGGGGACAGCAGCATGCGCTCGAAGGTCCCTGCCACGAGCTCGGAGCGCACCGAGCCGGCCACCATCAGCGTCGACTGCAGCACCATCAGCGTGAGCAGCCCGACGACGATGAACGAGAAGTACTGGTCGGCGTCGCCGTAGGACGAGACCTGGATCAGCCGCGATACGTAGTAGAAGAGGCACATGCTGATGAACATGCTGAACGGCGCCGCGATCAGCTGCGAGCGGTAGCTCTTGTAGGTCGTCCAGTCGCGCCGGATGATCGCCACGGCGCCGTCCCAGTAGGCGAGTGCCAGGCTCATAGCTCGCTCAGCTTCCCGTCCTCCAGCACGAAGCGCTCGGTGAAGTCGGCCTGCGCCCGCGCCTGGTCGCCCGAGGGCGACACCCACAGCACCGCGCCACCGCGCTCCACCGTGCCCCCGATCGCTTCCCGAAGGACCGCGTGGCCCGCGTCGTCGAGGCTCGTTCCGGGCTCGTCGAGGAGGACCAGGTCCGGCTGACCCACGAAGGTCATCGCGAGGCGGACGCGCTGGCGCTGCCCCATCGAGATCCGGTCGCAGCGCGCCTCCGCGAGGTCCATGAGGTCGAAGGCCTCCAGGGCGCGCTCCACGGCCGCCGTACGCTCATCGCGCCCGAGGAAGTTGATGCGCGCCCAGGTGTCGACCTGGATGCGCACGGTCAAGCGGGCATATAGGCCGGTGTTGCCGGCCGACAGGAAGGCCACCCTGCGCTGGAATTCGCGGCGGTCGCGCAGCGGATCGAGCCCGTAGGAGAGAACGTAGCCCTTGTCCGCTCCGATCAGGCCCGACGCCACTCGCAGCAGCGTGGTCTTCCCCGCTCCGTTGCGCCCCCCGATCCAGGTCAGTGAGCCCGGCTCGAGGGTCAGGTCGACTCCGCGCAGGACCGGGTTCTTCTGCTTGCGCTTGCGCCCCCAGGTCTTGTGGACGCCGAGGAGGTCGAGCGGCGGGGCGGAATCGGAGTCGTCGCGCGCGTCCGGCAGGGCGCGAACGGGCATCGGCTCGTCCGGGTGCTGCTCCCGGAGCTCGAGCGCTTCGAAGCTCATCGAGCGGCACTCCCTTCGAGGATCGGTTCGGAGACTGGGCCGGCCACGGCGCCGTGCACGAGGTCGGCGAGCGTGGCCGCCGGAACCTCCGGGTCGGCGGTGAGGTCGTAGATGGGCGTGGTGGCCGCCAGGTCGCTTGCCAGCTGGAAGCGCTCCTGCGGCCCCTCGGTGGCATGGGGCAGGCCCCACAGGTGGGGAAGCAGGTCGAGCACTGTCGCCTCGCGCCGCTCGGCGGCGAGGGGAAGTCCGGGCGCCCGCCGGAGGAGGAAGAGCGCCGCCACCGGCTGCGGGCGCTCGGCGGCCCGCTCGACCGCCACCCAGCTCTCTGCCTGTGCCGGGAAGCGCGCGATCGCCCGGCCGAAGTCGGCCGGGTAGCCCGCCTCGGAGGGGAGGTTCATGAGCGGCGGGCCGGGGTAGGCGATCGGCCCCCCCGCGCCGCGCTCCACGACGAGCACGTCGTCGGAGAAGAGGCTGGCCCCACGGCGCAGGAGCTCCGCGCACAGGGTCGTCTTGCCCGCCCCCGTGGCAGCCGCGACGGCCAGCACTCCGCGCTCGGTCTCGACCGCGCCGGCGTGGACGACCTGCTGACCGCGCGACAGGCAGAGCCACCAGAGCACGGTGTCGAGCAGGAACCGCTGGCAGTGGGGATCGGCCTCGTCTCGCGCGGCGCACGTGATCGTGCCAAGGTCGGCGGACAGGTGAAAGCGAGCGCGGTCGCCGTAGACCAGCAGCTGGTCGCCGGCCGTCCCGAGCTCGGCGCGGACCGACTGCCCGTCCGGAAAGCGGGTCTCCCAGACGGGAGGTCGAGCCGGCCCGCTCCAACTCAGCG
>JBOGXS010000346.1:0-1893 GCA_050693815.1 Thermoleophilaceae bacterium
GCGCCCCGCCGAGCAGCGGCCCGACGACGGTGGCGGCGGCGAACGTCGCGGCGATGTAGCCCTGGTAGCGGCCACGCTCACGGGGGCTGACGAGGTCGCCGACGGCGGCCATCGCCATTGCCATCAGGCCGCCGGCGGCTATGCCCTGCACGAGGCGCAGCACGATCAGCTGCGTGATGTCCTGCGCCGCGCCGCACAGCGCGGACGCCGCCACGAACCCGAGCAGCGCGAGCTCGAGCATCCGCTTGCGGCCCACGCGGTCGCCAAGCTTGCCCCACAGCGGCGTGGCGGCCGCCGCGGCCACGACGTAGGCGACCACCACCCACGAGACGTCGCTCACCTGCCCGAGCTCGCCGGCGATCACCGGCAGCCCCGTCGCGAGCATCGTCTGGTCGAGCACGGCGGGGAGCATCGCCAGCACCACGGCAGCGAAGGGCACGGCGACGGCGGGGGTGCGGTTCGTGGCTACCTCGGTCATTCGTAGAGTCTATCGAAATGTATAGTGACTTGAATTATAGATGTCAACCAACTTCTTGGGTACGCTGCGAGACGGTGCCCGAGAGCCAGCCAGCGCCCGGCCTTCGCGAGCGCAAGAAGCAGCGCACGCGCCAGCTGATCGCCGACACCGCGCGGCGGCTGTTCGTCGAGCGCGGGTTCGAGGCCGTCACGGTCACCGAGATCGCGCGCGAGGCGGAGGTCGCGCCGGCGACGGTCTTCAACTACTTCCCGACCAAGGAGGACCTCTTCTACAGCCGCCTCGAGGCCTTCGAGGAAGAGCTGCTGAGCGCGATCCGCAACCGCGAGCCCGGCCAGGGCGTGCTCGCCGCCCTCGCCGCCTTCCTGCTCGACCAGCGCGGCGTGCTGGCGATGAACGCCCCCGGCGGCGACGCGGAGGCGACCGAGCGCGTGCGCACCATCACCCGCGTGATCACGAGCAGCCCGGCGCTCTTGGCGCGCGAGCGACAGGTGTTCGACGACTACGCCCGCGCGCTCGCCGCGCTGCTGGCCGAGGAGACCGGCGCCGAGCCCGGCGACGCGCGCTGCCGCGTCGTGGCGAACGCTCTCCTCGGACTGCACCGCGCGCTGATCGACCATGTCCGCGAGCGGGCGCTCGCGGGTGAGCCCGCGGCCCGCATCCGCGAGAGTGTCCGCGCGGAGGCCGAGCGCAGCTTCGCGCAGCTGGAGCACGGGCTCGGCGAGTTCGGCAAGCGCGTGGCGGGGCCCCCGGGACTGGACCGCAGTCACTGACAGGTCGCCGGCGCCGATGGAGAGGATCAGCTTGCGCACGTACCGCCGCATCTGATTGGTCGGATCCGCCGCTTGATCAGGGGGATGGTCAGGGCCAGGGGCGATCATCGTCAGGCTCACCGCCGATGCGTACCTGTCGACCAGCAGAACGACGTCAACCGCCCGTTGGCCGAGCCCGTGGCCGAGTCCCGCGACCAGGCCGCTCATCAGGAGGGCGCCGGCGAGGTCGAGAAGGAGGAAAGGGCCAGTCTCATCCTTGCCCAGCCGGCCATCGCGTAGACCACGGCGGTCGGAACACCGGGCCGACCGCCAAGAAGTTTCTCGGAAAGTTGTCCGGTCCCGGCACCGGCTCGATAGAGCTGGAATCGCCTTCCCCCGGAATCAGCGCTCGCGCTCAGGAAAGTTGCCACCGGAACCGGGGCCGAATCGCTCGGCCACTGGAGATGGGACGGTCCGGGCACATGCGATAGGAGATGCCTGTCAAGTCTTGTGCCGACCTGCCGACTGCACTTACATTGAATTGGTTCTCCATCTCAGTGCAGTAGATTGTGGGGGGTGGCGCGGCAGTCGCCAAGGGCAGGCGTCGACTATCCAGGCTCCTACGCGGATCTGCGGGCGTGGTTCCCGGACGACGCGGTGTGCCTG
>JBOGXS010000347.1:0-6586 GCA_050693815.1 Thermoleophilaceae bacterium
GCGGCCCTGCGCGTCGTCGCGCGCCGCCGGCGCCACCCCGCCGATCCTCAGCGCGTCGGCCGCCTCGCGCACCGTGCGAGCGTTCTCCTCGCAGCCGGCCGAGGGATCGAACGCGAACAGCGCAACCAGGCCCTCCTGGGGCGCCGTGGTCGGGACCACCCGCGCCGGCTTCTCGGACAGCTCGGCGGCGCGCTCCGCCGCCATGATCACGTTCGGGCTGTTGGGCAGCACCACCACCTCCGCGCCGGCCGCGGCGTGGATCCCTGCCAGGAGCTCGTAGGTCGAGGGGTTCATGGTCGTGCCGCCGTCCACCACGAACACTCCAAGCTCCTCGTACAGCCGCTTCACCCCCTCTCCGCTGGCGACGGCCACCACCACGCAGGTGGCCTCGGCCGCCAGCCGTGCGGTGCGCTCCGCCACCTGCTCGTGCATGTCGGCCACGTCGAAGCGCGACACCTCGCCGACCTCCTCGAACAGGGCCACCGCCCGCTCGGGCTCGTCGGTGTGTACGTGCACGCGCAGGGTGCGGTCGTCGCCCACCACGAGCACGGAGTCGCCGACGTCCTCGAGCAGCGGCGTGATCGGGCCGGCGTCGAGGTTCTCGCCCGTGACCGCGAAGTTGGTGCAGTAGCGGAAGCTCGACGACTCGTGCTCGGGACGGTGCAGCGCCGCGGGCGCGTACTGGTGCTCGAGCCGCGGCGCGGCCTCCCCGCGCAGCGCGGCCAGGCAGCCGGCCAGGATGACGGTGAGGCCGTAGGCGCCCGCGTCCACGACGCCCGACTCGCGCAGCACGGCCAGCTGCTCCGGCCCGCGCTCGACCGCCTCCTTGCCCGCCTCGAGCGCGTGCTCGAGCACCTCGGCCAGCAGCTCGTCCTGCTCCTCGGACGTGGCGTCCGGGCCGAGCCGGCGCGTGTCCATGTGGGCGAGGTCGTGGGCCACCCGCCTGGCCATCGCACGGACAGCCGAGAGCATGGTGCCCTCGGCCGGGTCGCGCACCGAGGCGTACGCGGCGTCGGCCGCGCGCGCGAGGGCCGCGGAGACGAGGATCGGATCGACCAGCTCGCCGGGCCGCGAGGCGAGCTCCTCGGCCGCGCCGCGCACGATCTGGGATAGGATCACGCCCGAGTTGCCGCGCGCGCCGAGCAGGGCGGCGCGGGCCACGCCGCTGACGATCTGGTCGCGGCCCTGGACGTCGATCGGCTGGCCGTCCATGCGGTCGAGCTCCTCGACCACCGCCTTGAGCGTGAGCGCCATGTTGTCACCCGTGTCGCCGTCGGCTACGGGGAAGACATTCAGGTCGTTGACCTCCTGGCGGCGGTTCTCGAGCTCCGCGAGCGCGGCGGCGACGACCCGCCGGAAGCGGATCAGGCTCTCGTCGGGCACCGGCGTGTTGTACACGACCGGGCGGCGGGGGTTACCGGGCGACGCCCTCAGGCGTGCTTTACGACCTTGCCGGCCTTCAGGCAGCGCGTGCACACGTACTCGCGCCGGGGGGCGCCCCCGACGTCGATGCGGACCTTCTGCAGGTTCGGGTTGAAGCGCCGCTTGGTGGCCACCATCGAGTGGCTGCGGCTGTGCCCGAACGACGGGCCCTTGCGACACACGTAGCAGACCTTCGGCACGGCGCGTCAACGGTAGCGAACCCGTGCGCACTCGGCCGAGCCGGGTGCTTCCGGCTACAACACGTCTCGAGCCGCCTCGAGGGCCCGCTCGACGCCGGCGCGGTCCACGTCCAGGTGCGTGACCGCGCGTACGCGGCCGTCGAAGGTGCTGCTCAGCTCCACCCCGTGCTCGCCCATCGCCTCGACGAAGCCGGAAGCACTCGGCTCGGCCGAGTGCGCACGGTTGGGTGTCCGGTCCGGCGCGGCGAAGATCACGATGTTGGTCTCGGGCGCGACCACCGTGCAGCCCAGCTCCGCCAGCCCGGCGGCGAGCACCCGCGCGTTCTCGTGGTCCTCGGCCAGGCGCTCGACGTTGTGGTCGAGCGCGTACAGGCAGCCGGCTGCCACGATGCCCGACTGGCGAAAGCTCCCGCCCATCTGCTGCTTCCAGCGCCACGCCTCCTCGATCAGCTCGCGCGAGCCGCACAGCACCGCCCCCACCGGGGCGCCGAGCCCCTTCGTGAAGTCGAGCCAGGCGGTGTCGAAGCCGCCTGCGAAGTCGGCAGCCGACACGCCGGCGGCCACCACGGCGTTCATCAGCCGGGCGCCGTCCATGTGCGCGCGCAGGCCGTGCTCGCGCGCCACATCGAGAACGGCCCGCACGGCCCCGAGCGGCCAGACCCGGCCGCCGCCCATGTTCGTGGTCTGCTCGACCGAGACCACGCGCGAGCGCGGCAGGTAGCGGCTCTCCGGCCGCAGCGCGGCGCGCACCTGGTCGGGGCCGAAGATCCCGCCGTCGCCGTCGAGCGCGTGGATCATGAGCCCGGCGTTCCAGGCCGGCCCGCCGGCCTCGGCGATGATGGGGTGCGCCGTGCGGTCGAGAATCAGCTCGTCGCCGCCCGGCCGGGCGTGCAGGCGCAGCGAGATCTGGTTGCACATCGTCCCGCTCGGCAGGAACAGCGCGGCCTCGTGCCCGAGCAGCTCGGCCACGCGCTCCTGCAACAGGCGCGTCGTGGGGTCGGCGAAGCGCTGCTCGTCGCCCACCTCGGCCGAGGCGATCGCCCCGCGCATGCCCTCGGTGGGACGGGTCTGGGTGTCGCTGTAGAGGTTGATCAAGCGGCGCCGGAGGCTAGCGTCCGGCGCAGCTCGGCCATGCGCAGCACGGCGCGCGCGGCCTCCTCGCCCTGGTGGCGCGTGCCGCCGCCGGCGCGGGCCAGCGCCTGCTCCATCGTGTCGACCGTGAGCAGTCCGAAGGCGCAGGGCACGCCGGTGTCGAGCGAGACTCGTGCGATGCCCCGCGCGGTCTCGCTGCAGACGTAGTCGTAGTGGTCGGTCTCGCCGCGGATCACGGCGCCGAGGCACGCCACGCCCGCGTAGCGGCCGGACTCGGCGCAGTACTTGGCGGCCAGGGGCAGCTCGAAGGCGCCGGGCACGTCGTGCACCTCGACCGACGCCCCCACCGCCGCGAAGACGCCCGTCGCGCCCGCCACGAGGCGCCGTGCCAGGTCCTCGTAGAAGCGGCCCACGCAGGCCGCGAAGACATCGGCCACTACTCCCCCATCCGCCTCGGCGCCGGTCCCTGCCCGTAGATGTCGGCATCGGCGGCCGCGCGGGCGCGGTCGCCCATCCGCTCCTCGTGGATCATCTCCTCGTCGAGCGCCAGCCCCTGATGATGGAGCAGGTGGCCGAGGCGCTGCTTCTTCGCGCGCAGGTACTCGCGGTTGTGGTCGCCCGGCGCGTGCTCGATCGGGATCTGGTCGGTCACCGACAGGCCGTAGCCCTCCAGCCCGACGATCTTCTTGGGGTTGTTCGTCAGCAGGCGGATCGAGCTCAGTCCCAGGTCGACCAGGATCTGCGCCCCGATGCCGTAGTCGCGCAGGTCGGCGGGAAGGCCCAGCTCGAGGTTGGCGTCGACGGTGTCGCGGCCCTCCTCCTGCAGCCGGTAGGCGCGCAGCTTGTTGAGCAGCCCGATTCCCCGCCCCTCCTGGGCCAGGTAGAGCAGCACGCCCTGGCCCTCGTCCTCGATGCGCGCCAGCGCGTCCTCGAGCTGCTGGCCGCAATCGCAGCGCAGGGAGTGGAACACGTCGCCCGTGAGGCACTCCGAGTGCACCCGCACGAGCACGTCCGGCTCCCCGTCGACCTCGCCCTTGATCATCGCCACGTGGTGCTTGCCGTCCACCAGCGAGCGGAAGCCGAAGGCGGTGAAGTCGCCGAACTTGGTGGGCAGCTGCGTCTCCACCACGCGCTCGATCAGGCGGTCGTGGCGGCTGCGGTAGGCGATCAGGTCGGCGACCGTGATCATCTTCAGCCCGTGCCGGGCGCAGTAGCGCTCGAGGTCGGGCACGCGCGCCATCGTGCCGTCGTCGTTCATGACCTCGCAGATCACGCCGCTCGGGTTGAGCCCGGCGAGCCGGGCGAGGTCCACCGCCGCCTCGGTCTGGCCGGTGCGCTCGAGCACGCCGCCGGCCTTCGCCTTGAGCGGGAAGATGTGGCCTGGCTGCACCAGGTCGTGCGGCCGGCTGGAGGGGTCGATCGCGACCTGCACGGTGTGGGCGCGGTCGTGGGCCGAGATCCCCGTGCTGATGCCCTCGCGCGCCTCGACCGCGACCGTGAAGGCCGTCTGGAAGGGCGACTCGTTCTTGGCCGCCATCAGGTCGAGGCCGAGCTCGTCGCAGCGCTCGGGGGTGAGCGCGAGGCAGATCAGGCCGCGCCCGTGGGTGGCCATGAAGTTGATCGCCTCGGGCGTGGCGAACTGCGCCGCCAGGGTGAGGTCGCCCTCGTTCTCGCGGTCCTCGGCGTCGCACACCACGACCATCCGCCCGGCGCGGACGTCCTCGAGCGCCTCCTCGATCGGGCTGAAGGGAGGGCCCGTCATGCCGTCAGCTTCTCCAGGTACTTGGCGAGCACGTCAACCTCCAGGTTGACAACGCGGCCAGGCGCAGCCTCGCCGAGCGTGGTCCTTTCGATGGTCTCGGGGATGAGGGAGACCTCGAACCATCCGTCCTCGATCGCGCTCACGGTCAGCGACACGCCGTCCACCGCGATCGAGCCCTTCTGCACGACGTAGCGGAGCAGGTCCGGCGCGGCCTCGATGCGCACGACCCTCGAGACTCCCTCGTCGCGCACCCCGGCCACGGTGCCGGTCCCGTCGACGTGGCCCTGCACCACGTGCCCATCGAGCGGGTCTCCCACCCGGAGCGGCATCTCCAGGTTGACCCGGTCGCCGTCGGTCAGCGCTCCGAGTGAGCTGCGTCGCAGGGTCTCCGCCATGACGTCGACCTCGAAGCCCTCGTCATCGATCTCCACGACCGTGAGGCACACGCCGTTGATCGCGATCGAGGCGCCTTCCGCCAGAGCGTCGTGGGGCTGAACCTCGATCCGCAGGTGATTCGCGTCGATCTCGGCGACCATGCCGGTGGCGCTGACGAGCCCCGTGAACACCGTCACCACTCCTTCAGGCGGGCCACGATCAACACGTCGTCCTCGATCCGCTCCACGTCCACGTGCAGCGCGCGCGGCGCCCCGGCCATCAGCTCGATGCCGATCCCCTCCACCGCCGTTCTCGCCTCGCGGCCGCCGGTCACGAGCGGCGCTATGAACATGCGCACCTCGTCGACCTCGTCGGCCTCCAGGAAGGCGCCGGCCAGGTGCGGCCCGCCCTCGAGCAGCAGCGACTGCACCTCGTCCACGCCGAGCTCGTGGAGCGCGTGCTGCACGCGCGCGCCCTCGTTCTGTCCGGTGGCGACGATCACGTCGACCCCCGCCGCCTCGAGCGCCTGCACCGACGTACGGGCCGCCGCACGCGAGCAGACCACGGTCACCGGCACCTCGGCCACGCCGCGGACGAGCTGGGAGCCGAGCGGCAGGCGGGCCTCGGAGTCGAAGATCACGCGGCGCGGCTGACGGGCCACCCCCTCGACGCGGGCCGTGAGGCGCGGGTCGTCGATCAGCGCGGTGCCGATGCCCACTGCAACGGCGTCCGACTCGGCGCGCCAGCGGTGGGCGCGCGCGCGGCTGGCCTTGCCGGAGATCCACTGCGAGTCGCCCGAGACGGTGGCCACCTTCCCGTCGAGCGTCATGGCCGACTTGAGGACCACCAGCGGGCGGCCCGTCCGGGCGTGCTTGCGGAAGGGCTGGTTCAGGAGGCGCGCGGCCTCGGCCGCCTCGCCGTCCACCCAGACGACCTCGACGCCCTCGTCGCGCAGGATTCCGGGGCCGCGGCCGGCGGCCTTGGTGGTGGGGTCGTCCGAGGCGATCACCACCCGCGCGATGCCGGACTCGACGATGGCGTCCGTGCAGGGCGGCGTGCGGCCGTGGTGGCCGCAGGGCTCGAGCGACAGGTAGAGCGTGGCCCCGGCGGGATCCTCGGCGCAGTCCTCGAGCGCCATGCGCTCGGCATGGGCCTCGCCGGGCGGCTGCGTGATCCCCTCGCCGATCACGCGCCCGTCCTTCACCAGCACGGCCCCGACGGCCGGGTTCGGGCTGGCGTGCCCGCGCGCCCTGCCGGCGAGCTCGATGGCCCTCTTGAGATGCCGCGCGTCGCGCTCGGTGGCCGTTTGACTCACGAGTCAACGATACCCGCCATGCCGCTCACTAGGTTTCGGCCGCGTGCACCGCCTGCTCCTGGCGCTGATCCTGCTGGCGGGCTTCGCCCTCAGGGTCGTGAACAACGACTACGGCCTCCCGTTCGTGTACTCGGTCGACGAGGCGACCCACTTCACCAGCCGGGCGGTTCAGATGTTCTGGGAGGACCTCGACCCGGGCTACTACCAGAACCCGTCGGCCTACACGTACCTGGTCTACGCCCTGCTGCGGGGGATGTACGGGCCGCTCGGCTTCCTCTTCGACCTGCCTTACGGCAACGTGACCGAGCAGTTCGAGAAGGACCCCACGGAGATGTGGATTGCGGCGCGCACGCTCGCCGCCGCGCTCTGCACGGCGGGCGTGGCCGCCGCCTACGCCGCGGCGCGGCGCCTGTGGGGCGT
>JBOGXS010000348.1:0-3283 GCA_050693815.1 Thermoleophilaceae bacterium
AGCACGCTCCGGAACAGCCCGAGGCGGATCGTGCGATGCGGGCCGAGCGCGATGCCGGCGGCCACGCGGCGCGGGTCGCTGCCCCAGCGAAGCAGCTCCGAGAGAGCGGACCCGAGGCGCGCCTTGCGCCCCTCGTCCTGCACGCCGAAGACGGTGCGCATGATGATCTCGAGGGTGAGCGCCTGCATCAGCGGCCGGGTTGCGAGCGGCTGCCCGAGCGGCCACGAGCCGATCGCCTCCTGCGTGACCTCGCTCATCGTGTCGGCGTAGGCGCGCAGGCGCTCGCCGTGGAAGGGCGGCAGCATCAGCTTGCGCTGGCGCATGTGGGCCGCGTCGTCCAGGAGGAGCACCGAGTGCGAGCCGAGCACGGGCAGCAGGACGACATTCGCTTCGCCGGCGTGGAGCAGGCGCGGGTCGCCCGTGAAGACCTGCTTGACGTCGTCCGGGTGCGTGAGGAAGACCCACTTGCCCTCGTTGGCGATCTCGAGCGTGAACGAATCGCCGTAGCGCTGCCGGCATTCCTCCATGTAGGCGGTCGGGCGGACGATCCAGCGGAGCGTCTGCAGCGACCGAGGTGTGCGGGGGCCAGGCGGCAGCTCGGGCTTCACATACCGCAGAGTATCTGACCTGGAGCGGCTACGCCAGCGCTCGTCCGACCAGGCTCGCGTGGGCCTGCACGTCGCGCGCGAACTCGGGGAAGTCGTGCGCGTACAGCTGCTGCGGCCCGTCGCAGAGCGCCACCTCGGGATCCTCGGCAACCTCGACGATGATGCCGTCGGCGCCGACCGCGGCCGCCGCCCGCGAGAGCGGGCCGACGAGCCGGCGATCCCCGGAGGCGTGGCTCGGGTCGACGATCACCGGCAGGTGCGTGTGGAGCTTGAGCCAGGGCACGGCGCCGAGGTCGAGCGTGAAGCGCATGGCGGTGTCGAAGGTCCGGATGCCGCGCTCGCAGAGGATCACGTCGCCGTTGCCCTCCTTGAGGACGTAGTCGGCCGCCTGGAGGAGCTCCTCGAGCGTCGAGGAGAGGCCGCGCTTGAGCAGCACCGGCTTGCCGAGCTTGCCGACCACCTCGAGCAGGCCGTAGTTCTGCATGTTGCGGGCGCCCACCTGGACCACGTCCACGCCCTCGGCGAAGCGGTCGGCGTGCTGCGCCGAGGTCAGCTCGCTCACGATCGGGAGGCCCGTCTCGGCGCGCA
This sequence comes from Thermoleophilaceae bacterium, assembly GCA_050693815.1. GTDB lineage: Bacteria > Actinomycetota > Thermoleophilia > Solirubrobacterales > Thermoleophilaceae > JACVRW01. Next base: position 1,197 of record JBOGXS010000348.1, read on the forward strand.
CCTCGGCGAGGATCTCGAGTCCCTCGAAGCCGAGTCCCTGGAAGGAGAACGGGGACGTGCGCGGCTTGAAGGCGCCGCCGCGCAGCATCGACGCGCCGGCCGCCGCCACGGCCCGCGCCACCGCGCGGGTCTGGCCGGCCGTCTCCACGGTGCAGGGGCCGGCGATCAGGCAGAAGGAGTCGGCCGCGCCCACGCGGCGTCCGTCGACGTCGAAGGCGGTCGGCTCGTGGTGGGACAGCTCGCTCGAGGCGAGCTTGTAGGGCCGCGAGATCGGTATGACCTGGTCCACGCCGGCGAGCCCCTCGAGCCCGAGCTCCCGCACTCCCTCGGGATCGCCGATGGCGCCGATCGCGGTGGTCAGCTCGCCCGGCATCACCTTGGCGTGCACCCCGCGCGCCTCGAGCTTTGCGACCACCGCCCCGATCTGCGCCGCCGTGGCCTCGGGTGTCATCACCACCATCACCGGCCCGGAGCGTAATGCGCCGGTCCCGCCGGGTCAGGTCCTGCGGCGATAGGCGAGGTGGGCGACCCCGCTGGGAGACTCGATCACCCTGGTGCACTCGAGCTCGGCCGGCGCGACCGAGAGGTGGTCCTCGAACAGCCGCACGCCGCCGCCGAGGAGCACGGGCGCCACATGGATCTGCATCTCGTCGAGCAGGCCCGCCGCCAGGTACTGCTGTGCGACGTTCGCGCCGCCGCCGATGGCCACGTGCTTGTCACCCGCCGCCTCCCGGGGTCGCCTCGCCGAGACCAGCAGCTGCGCCGGCGCGTCGCTCGCGCGGCGCGGCCCGGCTCGGGCGGCAGTCGCCGACCCCCGGAGAGAGATCGCGCAGGAGCTCGAGCAGGCCGAGGTCCGGGCGCGGCCGCGACTCGAGCTCGTGCACGGCGGACTCCACCACGGCGACCGCTCGGAGCGCGACCGCCTCGCGCAGTACCGGATCGAGCTCGCGGAAGGCCGGCTTTCTCTTGGCGAGGCCGCTCAGGTAGTTCTAGTCGAGGTACAGGAGCGGCGTCGTGCCGGGACCGTCCGTGCCTACGGGGCCGACGTCGTGTGGTGAGCCGCTGCGCGGGCCAGCAGGGCGGCCCGCCGGCGGCGCCGGCGGTCTCGCACGACCGTGGCGGCCAGCAGCGCCAGCACCGCCGCCGGGAAGGGCACGATCACGGCCACCGGGATGTCCAGGCCGGCCTTGATCAGCAGCGCCAGACCGGCTCCGATCAGCACCACCGCGAGCGTGGTGCGCAGCACGGCGGGCTCGACCCTCACCGACCAGTGACTTCCGACCCAGACCCCGGGCACGGAGCCGAGCAGGATGGTCCCCACCAGGGCGAAGTCCACGTTGCCCGCCACGATGTGCGCCAGCCCCGCGGCCCAGAGCAGGATCGCGGCGTGGAAAACGTCCGTGCCCACCACCCGCGTCGGGATCAGCCGGAACAGCAGGATCAGGCCCACCGCGATCAGCGCGCCGGAGCCGGCCGAGGTCACGCCCAGCACGAATCCGACGCACAGCCCGAGCACCACGGCCGCGACCTTGTGGCGTCGCTCCAGCTCGACCGTCGCCCGCTCGCGCTCGTGCATGCGCTTGAGGAAGGCGCGCACGAGCGTCGCGGCGCCGGTCAACAGCAGCGCGACGGCGAGGATCGCCAGCAACGTGTCCTCGAAGTCGCGGCCGGCCCAGTCGTCGAGCAGGGAGAGCACGTAGACGCCCCCGACCGCCGCGGGCACCGAGCCGACGGCCATCCAGGCCGACAGCCCGAGGTCGACGGTGCGCTGGCGCCAGTGCTTGTAGCCGCCCACGGTCTTCGTCACGGCGGCGTAGGCGAGATCGGTGCCGATCGCCGTGACCGGGGTCACGCCGAAGACCAGGATCAACATCGGGGTCATCAGCGAGCCGCCGCCGATGCCCGTCATCCCCACCAGGACCCCGACTCCGAGGCCGAACGCGATCAGCGCAAAGTCCACAAGGGCGATAGCCTAGGTGACCGGCCAGGAATCAGCGGGGGTCCGCGGGCGCGAGCCCCCGGTTCGCATCACAACACCAACCCTGCGCCAACCGTGTCGTTCGTCGACTCGTCGATCAGGATGAAGC
>JBOGXS010000349.1:0-9847 GCA_050693815.1 Thermoleophilaceae bacterium
CGGCGATCTATCGCTCGCCGGGGGCGGCCTGGGACTCGACGAGCTGCCGGGTCTCTTGGTCGGGCGGGGACCAGGCGACCCGGAACAGGCGCTGACGCCCCTCAAGGCCCTTGAGCTCGAACTCGCCGGCCTCGCGGAGCGGCACGCCTCCGCTCCCGTCGACGAGCTCCTTCACGAGGGAGGAGATCAGGATCTCGCCGCCCTCGGCCTGGGCGGCGATGCGCGCGGCGCAGATGACGCTGCGGCCGTAGAAGTCGCCGTCCTGCTGGATCGCCTCGCCGGTGTGGATCCCGATCCGTACGCGCACCGGCAGCTCGCCGCTGGCGGCCCGGCGTGCCAGCGCGCGCTGGATGTCGATCGCGCACATGACGGCCTGGCGGGCGCTGGGGACGGCGAGCATGAAGCCGTCTCCCTGCGACTTGACCTCGTAGCCGCCGTGCTCGTCGAGCTGGGCGCGCACGATCATGTTGTGTGCGTTGAGGACTCGAGCGAGCGCTGGTCGCCGAGCCGCTCGGTCAGGCGGGACGAGTTCTCGATGTCCGAGAACAGCAGCGTGACGGTGCCGTCGGGGGCGCTTGCTCGGCGCAGGTCGGGCCGCTCTGCCTCTACCCACGACACGATCCGGCCGATGGTCGTGCGCCAGCGAAGGCGCGCCAGCGTCGAGCGCAGCAGTCGATTGCGGCGGATCAGCCTGGGGACGAGCCACGCTCCGACTCCCATCAGCGTCATACACGCCGCTCCGCCGGCGATCGTGAGTAGCACCTCGCCCATCTGGGCCTCCTCTACTAGCCCAGCTAGTTGTTACCCGTCGCGCCCGGTAGGCGAGCGTGACATGGGCCACAGATCAGGGCTCCGCCCGGACGGTCCAGCTGGCGCCGTCGTCGCTCGAGCGCTTGATAGTGCCGTCCGGAAGGGCGGCGTAGAGGTCGCGCCGGGCGGCGGCGAACGCGGCGGGCTGCGCGTCGATCGAGCCCATCTCGCGCCAGCTCTGTCCGCCGTCGCCGCTCCTCGAGACGCGTCCGGCGCCGTCGACCATGTAGAGCCGCTCGGGTTCGGGCCAGGCGAGGAAGCCCACTCGGCCGTCCGCGAGCGAGCGCCAGCCGCGCCCTTCGTCGCTGGAGCTGAACAGGCCCTCGTCGGTCGAGGCGACGACGCGCGACGGCTGTTCGGGGTGGATGGCGAGGTCGAGCGTCGGGCCGGGCGGCTCGTGCTCGTCCCAGTCGCGCCCCCCGTCGCTGCTGACCATCAGCGCACCGGTTAGCCCGTTGAACCCGTACACCGCGCTGCCCTGGGAGCGCAGCACGTGGAAGTCGGCCTCGCCCAGCAGCGAGACGGGCTCCCAGGAGCGGCCGGCGTCGCCTGAGTGGATGAGGCCAAGGTTGGGGGGTGCGTCCTGGCCGGGCCCGGGGTGGCCGGAGCCAAGGAAGCGGTCCGGGCCGACGACGCTGAAGCCCATCACGTCCTGCTGGCTGTCGCCGACCCTGCGTGCCGTCTGGCGTCCTGGCGGCGCGCGGAAGAGGCCGGTGTGCGTGGCGATGTACAGGGTCCCGTCCTTCGGGTTGACGCCGAGCCCGTGGACGTGGGCGAGGTCGGGTCCCGAGCCGCCGTGCCCGCCCCCGCTGCCGTCGTCGTCGCCCCCGGTGACGGCTATCGCGACGACCGCCGTCGCGCCGAGCGCGAGGACGGCGGCCACCAGGAAGCCGAGCATTTGTCTGCGCCGCTCTGCGCGCTCGTGCTCCGCCTGGCGGGCGAGCCGCTGCTGCTTGAGCGCGTCGCTGTCGCGCCTTCGCTTCGCCATCCGGGGGACCACCGTACTACACGACATAGCAGACGACCGCCGCACCCGCCCGCTGTCACCACGCCCGCCGGCGCAAGTCTCGCTGCCTTACTGCGCACCCCGGCCGCCGTCGCCCATTCGGCATTCGCCGGCTCCAGCCACGCGCCGGGCACCCGACTTGCTGACACGCCGGCGGAGCTGGCAGCGGGAACTTCGTCATGCGTGGCTACTACAGACCACGTAGTTACAGGTGCGTTACGACGGCGCGACCGAGCTTCCCTGGGCAAGGCCGTACACGTTTCGCGCCAAGCGGTCACCCGATTGCTGCCGCCGCCTCCGCGCTGCGGCGGGCTTCGTTTGCGCCTGACGATGGCAGGAGCACGGGCCGGGGCGAGGGCCCCGGCGCGCTTGCTGTCGCGGGGGTCGCCTCGCGCGGCTGCGGTCGCGGCCGCCGGCGTTGATCGCCGGCTTGCTGGGCCAGGGTGAACGAGTGCACTGCCATTGCGTCAGCTCCGCGAGCCGGCTTCCTCGCGCAGGAGCTGGCGCAGGTCATGGGCGATGTCCGCCGGCGGTATCGGCGCGCCGCCGGAGAACTTCGTGCGGATCCGTCCGCGTGCGTCGATCACCCAGACGCTGGCCGAGTGCGCGCTCGCCGCGCGGCCGGGAAGCTGCGGCGCCGCGTAGTAGGCCCTCCAGACGGGGGCTAGCTGGTCGCGGGTTCCGATCAGGTAGTGGAAATTGGGCGGCAGCCTGTGCCGGCGCAGGAAGCGGAGCACGTTCTCGCGCGTGTCCCCGCGGGGGTCGACGCTCACCGCCAGCGCCGCTACCTCCTCGGCGCGGCCACGGAGCAGCTTGAAGGCCTGGCGGATTTCCTCGGCTATCAGCGGGCAGACGTCGGGACAGTCGCTGTAGAGGAACGTCACGAGGTACGGCCGGCCTGCCATGTCGAGCGTGCCGATCGTTCCGCCGCGGGCATCGGCGAGCTCGAAGTCCGGCGCCGGTTCGCGCACAATCCCCTTGGGGAGCGGGTTACCGCGAAAGCCCTCGGGGTTTCGTAGCCCGACATCGGCCAACCCGCTCGGCTCGGGGGAGGACCGAAGGGCAGCGAGCGCCGCCCCCAGCCCGGCCGAGACGAGGATTACGACGACTCCGACGAGGGCGACTCTTGCGATGTCCCGGGTGCCGCGGCGTTCGGGCATCAGGGCGCGGAGCGGACGGTCCAGCTGCGGGCGCCGTCGGTCGACTGCTTTGTGGGGGCGTCGGGCAGCGCCGCGTACCGGTCGCGCTCGGTCTGCGCGGCGAAGGCCGCCGGCTGGCCGCCGATCTGTCCCGGCGGGCGCCAGCTCTCTCGTTGGGCTTCGCTCAGGCTCACCGTCTCGGCGCCGTTGACGTGGAACAGCCGGCCGCGCTTTGGCCACGCCAGGAGGTCGATCTTGCCGCCCAGGGGCCGCCAGCGGCGCCCACCGTCGCTGCGGGGGTAGAGCGCGCCTCCCCCGGACGCCGGCACGGCGTGGGGATCGCGAGGGTCGGGAGCCAGATCGAGCAAGCGGGCCGGCGGGCTGCGCTCATCCCAGCTCTCGCCGCCGTGTCCGCTGGCCAGCGGCCGGACGCTTGTGCTGTCGGAGCCAAGGACGGTGCCGCGCGCGCAACGCAGGACGTGGAAGTCGGCCTCCCCATCGAGCGACACGGGGGGCCAGGTGCGGCCCGCGTCGCACGAGCGGATCACACGCAAGGGGTTCGGTCCGCTCTCGCTCGCGCCGGCGTGGCCTGAGCCGAGGAAGCGGTCGGGCCTGATGATCGCGAAGCGCATCGTGTCCGGCGTGCTGTCGCCCACCCGGCGCGCCTTCGACTCGCCGGAGTCCGCGCGGAAAAGCCCGGTGTGGTGGGCGATACAGAGGGCGCCGTCGTTCGGGTCGATCCCGAGGCCATGCACATGGACGGGACCCTGATCCGAGGTCTCGTGTCCGCCCGCCGAGCCGCCACCGTTCTGCTCGTCCTCGCCGCAGGCCACGATGGCCCGCACGGCCAGCGCCGCGGCCCCCAGGGCGCCATGGCGTCGATCTATCGTTCGCATCAACGACACGGTGTAGCAAATGGTCCCCGGTTGCGTCGGGCAGATCAACTACGCACCGGCGTAGGTGTCCACTACGCTTTGCAGTAGGTGTCCCACCGCAGGGAGCAGAAGGAGCGCTTGCGCCGGGAACGTCAGGAGCGCGAACGCGCCGCGCGGAGCAAGCGGCGCCTCGGCTACCTAGCCGGCGGCGCTCTAGTCTCGGCTGCCGTGGCCGTGCTCGTACTGGTAGTGGCCTCCGGCCATCTCCATGCCGAAGGCGATGAGGATCAGGGCGAAGACGTAGAAGCGCACGGTGGTAGCGGGCCAAGTCGGTTGCTCTTCTCGGTGGGTGACGTGCCGGCCGCGCAACGCAAGCGCCACCGCTTATGCGGCAACGAGCGCGCCCACGCCACCGAGCAGCAGCACGAAAAAGAGGCCAACCGCCTCCATGCGGCCTACTACGACCCGCCGTAGCTGTCTGCTAACGGCGGCCGAGAGGAGCGGCCAGAGCTTATGTTCCGGCGGCGCCGTCGAGGCCGGCGCCGTTGTGCAGCGAGCTGCGGTCAGAGACGCTCGGCGCGGGCGAGCCGGGCGAACACCACGATCCGCTTCTCGGCGCTGTAGAGCGGATGGCAGGCCGTAAGGATCAGCCGCTCGTGCCCGACCTCGCGCTTGACCCAGGTGTCCTCGGGCCGCACGATGCGGCTCTTCTCGACGCGATAGACGAAGCGGCCGTAGGGCATCGTCACCACGATCCGGTCGCGCGGAGATCGTCGATAGTCCGGAACGGCGCCAGGTAGGTGGTCCGGTGCCCGGCCAGCGCGACCGTGCCGCCCTGACCGGGCAGCGGCGTGTCCGGATAGTGGGCCGGCCCGTTGCGTAGCGTGGCCGTGTCGGTGCCCTCCACCATCACGTACTCGCGGTCGAGCGTGGGGAGCTCGATGCGGCCGAAGGCCCGCCCGTGACGGGGGCGGAACCCTCGCGGGCGGCCCGGTCCAGGCGTGTGCGTCGCCGGCGGGTGAGATCGTCTAGCTGGTCCTCGAGTTTCGCCTGCTCTCGCAGCGCTACGAGCGCCGAGATCGGCTCCTGCCAGGCCAGCGTCACTGCGGCGTCCGCCACCAGCAGCACGCCGCTCGTGAACATCACGGAGGCGACGAAGCGAAGCACGGCGCGAAGCGGCTTGCGACCCTCGACACTGCTACCCAATGTAGTAGACGGGGTGGTGGCCCACAAGGTGACCGTTGAAGCTCGACGCGCCGCGCTGCGCTGCTAGGCCGAGGGCGGCGCCCGCCCGGCCTTGCCGGCGCCATGGCGGTGACCCCCACCGCAGCCGTCGAGCGCCTCGATCAGTCGGGCCAGCCTGCGCGGCTGCCATCCGCGCGTGGCAATCAGGTGCATGCTGAGCCCCGCGAACGCGCTCCAGCGCCAGCACCGACAGCAGCACGGCCCCTTCTCGCGGCTCATCTCCATGCCCCGCTTGTAGACGGAGCGCTCTCGCGCAGACAGACGGATGGTGGCCTGGTGGCGCAGCAGGCGCTGTGCGAGCGCGACCCGGATGTCATATGGATCGCGTGGGATCTGCCTGATCCTCGCGTAGCGGCGCAGCGCCCGGACCTGCTCGACGTAGGCGTGCTCGTCCATCGGCGCGCAGCAGGATCCCTGCAGGCGCCCGCGCGTGTGCCGTCGCAGCAGCTCCCCGCCTGCAGCTCGCAGCGGTTGCTGCGCTGGCGGGCGAGGTAGGCAAAGCGCGCCGGCGTGCCGGGCGCGGCCGCGGCAGAGGTGTCGGCGCCGACCGCGCGGGGACTGCTCTGCTCTCCGCCGCCGACCGTGAGCGCCACGAGTCCGCCGACCAGCATGCCGCTCAGCGCCAGGCCGTCCGCGACTCGGCGTCCTCTGTCTGAGCGCATCGGCAACTACGAGTGATCCTAGTAGGAACGGGTCCGCGCGCGCATCGCGAACAGCGACTGCAGGAGGCCGCTCGCCGCTACGCCGTGGAGGGGACGGGAGCGGGCCGACGCCGCGTGCTGCCGTAGCGCCGGAGCCGCAGGGAGTTCGTGACCACGCTCACCGACGACGTTGCCATGGCCGCCGCCGCGATGACGGGGTGAAGCAAGCCGAGCGCAGCGAGCGGGATCGCCGCGGTGTTGTAGCCGAACGCCCAGCCGAGGTTCTGGTAGATCGTGCGGAGGGTGCGGCGCGAGAGCCGGATCGCCGTGACCACGCCCTCGAGGTCGCCGGAGATCAGGGTCAGGTCGGACGACTCGATCGCCACGTCGGTGCCGGTGCCGATCGCGATCCCGAGATCGGCCTGCACGAGCGCCGGCGCGTCGTTGATGCCGTCACCGACCATCGCGACCACCTTCCCCTCCTCCTGGAGTCGGCGCACCTCCTCGACCTTGTGCTCGGGCAGGACCTCCGACAGCACCCGGTCGATCGCGGCCTGGCCGGCAATCGCAGTCGCGGTGCGGGCGTTGTCGCCGGTGATCATCGCCACCTCTACGCCCATCCCGCGCAGCTCCTCGACCACGCGTGGCGCGTTCTCCTTCAGCGCGTCGGCCACGGCGAGCACGCAGCGCGCGCGCCCGTCCCAGCCGACCAGCACCGCGGTGCGGCCGGCCGCCTCAAGCGCCGCCACGCGACCGTCCAGCTCGTCCGCCACGTCGAGCCCGTGGTCGGCCATGAGCTTGCGCCGCCCCACGGACACGGTCGTACCGTCGACGGTGGCCCGCACCCCGTGTCCGGCGGTGGACTCGAATCGCTCCGCCTCCGGCAGATCGATCCCGCGCTCGCGCGCGCCTGCCGCGATCGCCACGGCGACCGGGTGCTCCGAGAGCGCTTCGACCGCCGCGGCAAGGCGGAGCACCTCCTCCTTCTCCTCGCCGGCGGCCGGCACCACGTCCACCAGCTCCGTCTGACCCTTCGTGAGCGTGCCGGTCTTGTCGAACACGACCGTGCCGATCCGCCTGGAACGCTGGAGCACCTCACCGCCCTTGATCAGGACGCCCATGCTCGCGCCGCGCCCGGCGCCGACCATCAGCGCCGTGGGAGTGGCGAGCCCGAGCGCGCAGGGACAGGCGATGATCAGCACCGCGACGGCCGCGAGCAGACCGGCGGCCGCGTCGTCGGCGAGCAGCCACCAGGCGAGGAACGTGAGCGCCGCCACCGCCAGCACCGCCGGCACGAACACGGCCGAGACCCGGTCCACCAGTCGCTCCACCGGCGCCTTGCCCGCCTGGGCCTCCTCGACCAAACGCACGATCTGGGCCAACGCGGTGTCCCTGCCTACCGCCGTCGCCCGTACGGTGAGCGAACCGTTGGTGTTGACGGTGGCGCCGGCGACGGCGTCGCCCTCGGACTTCTCGACCGGCACCGACTCGCCGCTCAGCATCGACTCGTCGACCGCCGCCGAACCAGAGACCACCTCGCCATCCACCGGCACCTTCTCACCGGGCCTGACGCGCAGGAGATCGCCGACCCGGACCCCTTCGACGGCCACCATGCGCTCCTCGCCGTCCACCAGCAGCCGCGCCTCCTTGGCGCCCAGCTCCAGCAGCGTGCGGATCGCGCTCGACGCGCGCGAGCGCGCCCTCGCCTCGAAGTAGCGCCCGAGCAGGATGAACGCGATCAGCAGCGCCGCGGTCTCGAAGTAGAGGTCGCCGCCCGCGAGCAGCTCATAGACCGAGTAGAAGAACGCGGTGAGCGTCCCCATCGCGATCAGCGTGTCCATGTTCGCGCTCAGCCGGCGCGCCCTGGCCAGGCCGCTCTTCAGGATCGGCCAGCCGGCCACGAACTGCACCGGAACGGCCAGCACAAGCGCCGCCCAGCGCGCCCAATCGTCCTCGCCAAAGCCGAAGGTCAGCACCATCACGGCCAGCCCGAGCGGCCAGCTCAACACGACGCGGTACAGCCAGGCGCGCGCCTCGGCGGCGTCCTCGTCGCCGGGCGCGGCGTCGGCGGCCGGCGCCTCGAGCCGGTAGCCCATCCGCTCGACGGCGGCCTCGAGCTCGGGCAGCGAGACCGCGCCCGCGTCGTAGGCGAAGCTCGCCCGGTGGGTCGCGAAGTTCACGCTCGCCTCCGCCACACCCGGCTGGCGCGACAGCACGCGCTCGATCCGGACCGCGCACGACGCGCAGTGCATGCCCTCGACCGCGAGCTCGGCGCGCTCGCGCGTCGAGCCCGGCTCTATACCGGGGTGAACATCCGTCGCGGCCACGACTAGCCGACCTCCTCCGCGGCGGCCACCTGGTAGCCCGTGTCCTCCATCAGCCGCGCGAGCGCGGCCGCGTCGACCGCCGGATCGTGAACCACGTCGACCACCCGGCCAGACACGTCCACCTCGACAGCCTCGACGCCGGGCACAGCCGCGAGCGCCGCCTCGATAGCCGCCTTGCAGCCAGCGCAGTTGATGTCCGGGGCGGCAAGCCTGGTCCTCATCGCTGCTTCCCCCCTGCGCCGCCGGAGGCGGGGCGCGTCTCATCGGTTGCGGCTCCGGTCAGAGAGCCCTCCGGCCCGGTCAGCACCGGGTTGAACTTGACCGCGTCCACCAGCTCGGCGACGGCCGCCTGCGAGCGCCCCCCGGCTACCGCCTCGGCGAAGCAGGTCTCCAGGTGGTTCTTGAGCACAAGCCGGTTCACGCGCTCGAGCGACGCCTGGGCGGCCGACACCTGCTTCATCAGGTCGACGCAGTAGGCGTCCTCCTCGACCATGCGGATGATCCCGTCGAGATGGCCGCGGACGGTCTTGAGCCGGTTGAGCGCGTCTTTCTTGGCGACTGGGAGCACAGTAGTTCCTCCTGTAGTCCACCCCACCCGGGGTGGGGCTATTGACTCTAGCAGGCGGGCGTTGTGGCGTTCATGAGGGGCCGCGTCGGCGGCGGCGGCGGCTAGGGCCACGGGAGCGCCCACGCCGGCGGCGCCTCAGCGCAGGGCGCTCGAAGGGCGTATCGAGAGCTGTGGCCGATTGCGGCTCCCGATGCCCCTGTGTCCCCCGTCGCGGCGACGTCAGCCACGACGAATCGAGGTGGAGCGCGCCGGACCGCTCTCTGATGGCGGCTCTCGCGGTGAACTCACTGACGAGGCGACCGATGGGCACCCGACCGGCGCATGGGCACGCTGGCGGGAACGCCGACTCCGATCCAATCGCTCCGCCTTCGGCGGGACCGAACACCGCTACGGTGTGTCGTAGATGGTCGCTGTCCCGTCAGTCATCACGATCGGCATTGATCCGACGATCGAGATCGGCCCGATCACCCTGGCCTGGCACGGGCTGATGCTCGCGGTCGGCATCCTCGCCGGCGGGCTGGCGGCCGCCTACGACGCCCATCGGCGCGGGCTCGAGCCCGAGCGCTTGTACGCGATCGGGATGATCGTCGTGGCTGGCGCGCTGGTCGGCGGGCGCGCCTTCTTCCTGCTCGAACACGGCCGGCTCGACGACCTAGGCGCGTGGTTCTCCAGCACCGGGTTCACCTTCTACGGCGGCTTCATCGCCGCCGCGCTCGGGATCGCCTACTACGTCCGGCGCGAGCGGCTCGGCCGCTCCTACCTCGACGCGGTCGCGGCCGGCCTGCCGCTCGGCATCGCGGTCGGGCGGATCGGCGACGTCATCAACGGCGAGCACTACGGCCCGGCGACCGACTTCTTCCTGGGCGTCCGCAACAGCCACCCGGATGCGCTGACGCCAAACCCCGCGCTGGCCTACCACTCGGGCGGCCTCTACGAGGTGCTGATCGGGCTTGTCGTGTTCGCGATCGCCTGGCCGCTACGCAAGCGCCTCAGGCGGCCGCTGGCGCTGATGTGGCTTGTGATCGCGCTGCTCGCGCTCGGCCGCTTCTTCGAGTTTTTCCTGCGCTCGGACTCCGATGACCTCGCGCTCGGCCTCGAAGTGGCCCAGTGGACCAGTCTCGCGCTGCTCGCGGTCGCAGCGGCAGGCGCCTGGCTGACCCTTGGGCGCGCGAGGGTGCCCCGTGCACATCCGCCGCCGCCCGCGGGCGCGGGGCGCCGCCAGCGGCGGGCGTGAGC
>JBOGXS010000350.1:0-3446 GCA_050693815.1 Thermoleophilaceae bacterium
TGGCTGGCGAGTCCGGTGGACGGAGTCGATGCCTGAGCATCGGCGAGTCCGCCGGACGCCGCCAGGCGCGTCCAGGCGTCGCCGAAACCGGCGGAACTTACGGACGCGTGTACTTAGTCAGCCTCAGGCGGAGTAACTCGACTCTCGATGGGGATTCGCGGCTGGCGCTAGCCGCGTCTTCCGCGGTTCGCAGGCTAAACGAAGGCTAAACGGCTAAACGCGGAAAAACGCGGCTAGCCGGTGACGGCGCCCTCGGCGGCCGACCCCACCAGGCGGGCGTACTTGCCGAGCACGCCGTTGGCGTAGCGCGCCGGCGGCGGCTCATAGTCGCGCAGACGGGCCTCGATCTCCTCGACCGGCAGCTCGACGTTGATCTCTCGGTTGGGGACGTCGAACACGACGGTGTCGCCGTCGCGCACCGCCGCGATCGGGCCGCCGTGGGGCGCCTCGGGAGCCACGTGCCCGGCCATGAAGCCGTGGGTGGCGCCGGAGAAGCGGCCGTCGGTGAGCAGGGCCACCGAGTCGCCCAGGCCCTCCCCCACGAGCGCCGCGGTCACGTGCAGCATCTCCCGCATGCCGGGGCCGCCGGTGGGACCCTCGTTGCGGATCACCACCACCTCACCCGGCTGGATCGACTTCGCCATGACCGCGGCGAAGGCGTCCTCCTCGCACTCGAAAACCCGGGCGGGCCCGCGGTGCTCGGTGCGTCCATGACCGGACAGCTTGACCACGCAGCCCTCGGGCGCCAGGTTGCCGCGCAGGATTGCGAAGCCGCCGTTCGGCTTGATCGGGTCGTCCACGGGGCGGACCACGTCCTGGCCCTCGGCCTCCTCGGCGAGGTCCGCCACCTCGCCGATCGTCTGGCCCGTGACGGTGAGCGCGTCCTCGTGCAGCAGGCCGGCCTCCTTGAGGCGCCGGATCACGAGTGGCACGCCCCCCGCCCGGTAGAGGTCGGTGGCCACGTAGCGACCGCCGGGCTTGAGGTCGCACAGCAGCGGCGTTGCCCACGCGATGCGGTCGAAGTCCCCCAGCTCGAGCGGCACGCCGGCGTCGTGGGCAACGGCGAGCAGGTGGAGCACCAGGTTGGTCGAGCCGCCGGACATCGCGCCCGCGGCGATGGCGTTCTCCAGCGCCTTCCTCGTGACGATGCGGCTGGGGCGCAGGTCGCGCTCGAGCGCCTCCAGCGCGAGCCGGCCGCACCTCTCGGCCACCGCCCCCTTCCTGCCGTCCTCGGCCGGGACCATCGAGCTGCCCATCGGCGAGATGCCCAGCACCTCGAAGGCCATGGCCATCGTGTTGGCCGTGAACTGGCCTCCGCAGGCGCCGGCCCCCGGGCTGGCGTGGTCCTCGAGGTCGGTCAGCTCCTCGTCGCTGAGGTCGCCGGCGGCGTGGGCGCCGATGCCCTCGAACACGTCCTGGATGGTCACGTCGCGGCCGCGCCAGCGCCCTGGGGCGATCGAGCCGCCGTAGAGCATCAGGCTTGGAACGTCGAGGCGGGCGAGCGCCATTACGCAGCCCGGGATCGTCTTGTCGCAGCCCGACAGGGCGACCACGGCGTCGAACATGTGCCCTCGCGCGACGAGCTCGATCGAGTCCGCGATCACCTCGCGGCTGATCAGCGAGGTCTTCATTCCCTCGGTGCCCATCGTGATCCCGTCCGAGACCGCCACGGTGTTGAACTCCATCGGCGTGCCCCCGGCGGCGCGCACGCCCTCCTTCACCTTCTCGGCCAGCCGGCGCAGGTGGAAGTTGCAGGGCATCGTCTCGGTCCAGGTGTTGGCCACGCCCACGATGGGACGCCGGAGCGCCTCGTCGTCGAAGCCGATCCCCTTCAGGTAGGCGCGCGCCTGCGCCCGGTCCGGACCGTCGAGGATGACTCGGCTGCGGCTCCGAAGGTCGCGGGTCACTTGCGGCGCTGCGCCGGCTGCTGGCCGCCGGCATCGCCCCGGTGCTCGCGGCGGCGCTCCCACTCCGCCAGCCGCCAGAGGTCGCGCCTCACGCGAGCGGGGTCGACCTGGCGGCCGACCAGGTGCATGTTGGCGCGCCGGATCACGCGATCCTCGTCGGAGGTGAGCGCCATCCACTTGGCGAGCACGTCGTCGGAGGCCGGCAGGCGGTGGCGTCCCCCGCCGCCGGTCAGGTCCGGGAACTCCACGCAGTACTCGCTCAAGAGCTGCCCGCTGCCGGGGACGTAGGCGACGATCGGCTTGTGCGGGTAGACCAGGTAGGCGTACGCCGGGCCGCCCGCCGCGTCCCGGTCGGCCTCACGGCGAGCATGCCGACCGGCGACCCGGATGAACCCGAGGTCGCGGTACATGGCCCACTCCTGGTCGTTCACGCAGGAGCGCAGCAGCTCGCGGGCGCGCTGCTCGGCGCGACGCTCGCGACCCGGGTCGTACAGCGGCGCCTCGAGCGGATCCGTGGGCCGCGCCGCCCGGGCGGCCAGCCGCCGGCGGGTCTCGCGCACCAGGATCGGGGTCGCGAGGACGACCGTGACCAGCGCCAGGGCGAGCAGGGCGAGCAGCATCGCCGCGGGCGCCTCAGCCGCCGGAGGCGCGGGGGAAGAAGATCACGCGCTCGGCCCCCGGCGGGATGTCGCCGTAGGCCTTGACCATCTGCGCCTCGCGCCTCCCGCTCCCGGGGTGCGTCGTGGGGACGGCCGCCCACATGCCCTCGTCGAGCTGGCGACGGAACTCCTCGATCAGGCGCTCCTCCTCCTCCCGCACGCGCGGGTTGCCCTCGGCGAGCAGGACCTCGCCGTGACCGGGCTTCATGCGAAGGAACTTAATCGGTATCTCTCCTGTAGCGCTGGTTGGTCTGTGCGCTGACGCGGCGCCCGCCGCTCGGCGCGGCGGCTCGGCCCATTATGCCATCGGCGCAGCGCCACCCCGCCGTTCGCCCACGGTCGCCCCGCGTTTCGCGCGCCGTCACCCGGGTTTCGGCCGCCGTCGCTCCGCGTTTCGCCCGCCGTCACCCGGGGAAGCGCCGAATCATGCGCAAGGCTGAAGCCCATGGAGACACTCCGACCCTCGCCGTCGTAGTCCATCGCGCCGCCGAGGTGTGCGATCCCGAGGGGGTCGAGGACGGCGCGGTCGGCCTCCTCCAGCGCTTCGAGGACCGCGACGAGCCGGTCACCGCGCCCGCCGACGTGGAGGCGGAGCTGGCCGAGGCCAAGGGGGCGATCGACCCGCAGGACGAGGACCCCGTCGCGATGATGACCGCGGCCGTGGCCACCTACCTCGCCTACCGGCGCACGGAGCTGGAGCGCGGTCGCCAGGAGCTGCTGGCGCTGGCGGCGCGGGCCGAGTACCACGGCAAGCCGCCCGACCCGGTGGCCGGGTGGCTGATCGGGCAGGGCGTGGAGGTCTGAAGGCGCGCCGCCGCCGCTCCGCCGCCCGGCCGCCCCGCTCCGCTCCGCCGGGTTCCGGCCGCATCCACTGTCGAGT
>JBOGXS010000351.1:0-4510 GCA_050693815.1 Thermoleophilaceae bacterium
ACGACGTGGAGGACGTCGCGGGCGCCGTGGCGGCGCAGCAGGCTCGCCGCCACCGCCGCGCGCTGCCCCGAGCTGCAGATCGCGGCCACCGGCCTGGCGGGGTCGATGCCCTCGGGAACGCCTTGGACGTCGTGATAGGGCGTGTGGATCGAGCCCGGGATGTGGCCGGCCTCCCACTCGCTGCGCTCGCGCACGTCGAGGACCTGCAGCTCGCCCTCGCGCTCGCGCAGCTCGGGGACGGTGATGCGCTCGATCCGCTCCACCGGGAGGCGCTCCTCGCGCCAGCTCGTCATGCCCCCGGCCAAGTACCCAGCGATGCTGGTGATGCCGACCGAGGCCGCCAGCGCGGCGGCGTGCTCGGCGTCCTCGTCGTCGCGCCCGACCAGCACCACGCGCTGGCCGGGCTCCACCAGCCAGGCGAGCTTCGAGCCGAACCCGGCGCGCAGCGCCGTGATGCTGACCGCGTCCGGGATGTGGGCCTCATCGAACTGCAGCTCGGTGCGCACGTCGACCACCAGCGCCCCGTTCGCGCGCGCCTGCTCGACCTGGCGGGGGGTGAGCGGGTGCGCCTCCGCGCTCGTCAGCGCGAGCGGTCCGCGGTTGAGCGCGACGATGGCCTCGAAGTTGGGCGGCTGTGGACGCAGCGACGCGGTCGCCCGACGCACGAACTCCTCCTCCTCCGTGGCGCTGAGCAGCTCCGAGTGCGCGCGCTCGTAGCCGATCGTCGAGGAGGTCTTGAGGTCCATGCCCGGGCCGCCGCAGAGCGAGCCGCCCAGGTGGCCGGGCCAGACCTCGCAGGTGTCGGGCAGCTCGAGCAGCCGCTCGTGCAGCGAGCGGAAGATCCCGCGCGCGCCCTCGTCGGGGTCCACGGCCAGGTCGGGCCGCGCGACGTCGCCCACGAACAGGCTGTCGCCGGTGAGCACGGCCCACGGATCGTCGCCGCGCTCGGCGTCGATCAGCGCGAACGCGGTGTGCTCGGGCCGGTGGCCGGGGGTGTGGAGCGCCCGCACGGTCACCGCACCGAGGCGGAGCTCCCAACCGTCGTCGAAGGGCTCGTGCTCGTAGTCGGGCTCGGCGGCGCGGTGGATGTGGATGGCGGCGCCGGTCGCGGCGGCGAGGCGGCCGTGTCCGGAGACGTGGTCGGCGTGGTTGTGGGTCTCGAGGATGTGCTCCACGTGCACGCCGGTGTAGCGTGCGAGCCGCAGGTACTCGTCGATGTCGAGCCGCGGGTCCACCACCGCGGCCACCCCGGCGCCCTCGTCTCCGACCAGGTAGGACGCGCAGCCGAGGTCGTCGTGGGTGAGCTGGCGGAAGAGCATGCCTAACGCTTCGGTCGCTGGCCCTCCGCGATGGTGTGCGCCAGGCGGGCCGAGCCGAGCCGGCGCTGCACGCGGGCCACCGTGACCGGCGCCAGCGAGCCCGCCAGCGTCCCGGCCCGAAGGCTCAGCGGCGCGACGTCGATCTCGGCGCGGTCGCGCTCGATCCCGCGGACCACGGCGTCGGCCACCTGCTCCGGCGTGACCGTCCCGATCCAGCGCGGTAGGCGCGCCCCGGAGTCCGCGAACATGCCGGCCCCGGCGACGAAGCCGGGGTAGACCACCGTCACGCCCACGTCGGTCAGGTGCAGGTCCTCGCGCAGGCCCCCCGCGAAGCCGCGCAGCCCGAACTTCGTGGCCGAGTAGAGCGACGAGCCGCTCGACGCCACCTTCCCGTTCAGCGAGGACACCAGCACGACGTGACCGCGCCCGCGCTCGAGCATGCCCGGCAGCAGGGCGCGGGTGAGCTGGACCGGCGCCCGCAGGTTTACGTCGAGCGCCCGGTCGATCTCCTCGGGGGTGAAGCCGTCGATCCGTCCGCTCCCCGGAAGCCCTGCGTTAGCCACGAGCACGTCGACCGCGCCCGCCCGCCCGGCCAGCTCGGCGGCGGCGCCCGGCTCAGCGAGGTCGGCCGGCAGGCACTGGCCGCGACCGCCGAGCCCGGATCGAATCTCTTCGAGCAGGTCCGCGCGCCGGCCGCTCAGGAGAACCCGCGCGCCGCGGGCGTCGAGGGCGGCGGCGATGGCCTGGCCGATCCCGCCGGTGGCGCCGGTGAGGAGCGCGGTCGAGCCCTGCAGCTGCACGGCGCGGAAGCTACCCCAGAGCCCGATCGCCCGCCCGGCGCTCCCACCTCGATTCGCCCCCGGTGCCTACATGGAGCGGGTCTCCGCCCGCTACGCCGAGAGCTTCGGTCGGCACCGGGACGACCGCATCCTCGAATAGTCGGCACGCTGACAGCGGAGCTCGACCGCACGCCGCCGCCGGGCATGGGAGGAGGATGACCGGTCGCTCCGCCATGACCCTCGGCGCCGTGGTCTGCGCCGCGTTGGTGGGCTGCGGGGACGAGGAGGGCTCGGGCTCGTCCGAGCGGGGCGACCCCGGCCCGGGCGACTCGCTGATCGGGCAGGGCGTGGAGATCGTGGACGGCCGCTTCGTGCCCGACCTGGTCTCGGTGCGGCCGGCCCAGCCCGTGACCTTCACGAACCGCGACGACGTGAGCCACCGCATCGTGAAGGTGTCCGGACCGGGGCGCGACTTCCGCTCGGAGGTGATCGAGCCGGGCGAGCAGTTCCGGGTGCGCGTGGTGGGCCGCGGCGGTCGACGGCTGGGGAGGGGCGCGGTTGTCTACCGCAGCACCGCGGGGGCGAAGCCGAGCGGCCGCATCGAGGTCTACGGCAAGGGCCTCGGCCGCGACGAGGCTCCGGAGGGGCGGCTCGAGCCTCCGGGCGAGCCCGACCTCGCCGCCAAGCGACGGGCGCGCAAGCTGGCGCAGTACGTCTCCCAGTGCCGTGACTTCCGCCGCTGTGACACGCCGGCCGAGCTCGTGCGCAACGTGGGGAGCGGCAACGCGGTGCGCTTCGTGCGCGGCTCGGGGCGCACGGCGGTGGAATCCGCGGTGGCCACGGGCGGCCCGCAGGTGCCCGTGGGCGACGGCCCGGACGAGACGGAGATCCGGGCCACCCGCTCCGGGTTCACGATCGTGAGCCACTCGCGCACCGGCCGCGACTTCGTCCTGCGCGGACGCGGCCGCGACCCGAGCGGGTGGTCGACGCGCTGGACGCCGGAGTCACCGTCCAAGCCGTAAGCACTCGGCTCGGCCGAGTGCGCGCGGATGGGCGTTAGCAGGCTGACAGCGCGCGATTCGATCGGGTCCAAGCGAGGTATCCAATCGTTGTACACGCAGGCGCCGCTAACCCGGCGTCCCGGGGATGGTTCCCCCAGTCAGATCCCCACTGGAGCCCCGTCTGTCGGCGGGGCTCCAGTCGTAGAAGGACGCCGCCGGCGGGGCTTACGCATACGGTTCGCCCATGGCGGCACGCTTCGCGGGCACCGTGGTCAGGGCGCGCTTCGCGGTCGTGGCGCTGTGGCTGGCCGCCGCCGTCGGGCTGACGCTCGGGCTGCCCTCGATCAAGGAGGCCCAGGTGGGCGCCCTGGGCGACCTGGTGCCGAACGAGGCGGATGCGATCGAGGCCGAGATCCGCTCCAACGAGCTGTTCGGGTTCCCGCTGCTGAGCCGGACCCTCGTGGTCCAGCGCGACCCCGACGGGCTCTCCGCGACCGAGCAGGCCCGCGTGGCGCGCCGGGCGCTCGCCCTCAACCGCGGCGAGTACCCGGGGCTGCGGCGGATCGGCGGCGCGCTGGCGGTGTCCAACACCCTCGGCGAGCCGCCCTTCTCGCGCGAGAGCTCGACCACGGCCATCACCTACCTCTTCTTCGGCCCGCAGGTGGACCGCGACGCGCGGGAGCGTCTGGCCGAGCGCTTCGTGGAGCGGCGCATCGAGCCCTTCTACGACGGCTTCGTGGGCGTGACCGGGAGCGTGTCCGCTCGCATCCAGCAGGCCGAGCAGATCACCGCGTCCCTGCCGCTGATGGAGCTCGGCACGGTCGTGCTGGTGGCGCTGGTGGTGGGCCTGCACTTCCGCGCCGTCGGCGCGCCGCTCGTGGCCCTGCTCGCGGTGGCGGTGGCGTATCTCAGCTCGATCCGGCTGATCGCCTGGATCGGCCAGAAGATCGGGGTATCGGTGCCGAGCGAGGTCGAGCCGGTGATCGTGGTGCTCCTCTTCGGGGTGGTCACCGACTACGCGATCTTCTTCCTGTCCCGGGTGCGAAGGCGCATGGCCGACGGCGAGGACCCGCGCACCGCGACCGTGCGCGGCACGGCCGAGCTGCTGCCGATCATCCTCACCGCGGGGCTGACCGTCGTCGGCGCCAGCGCGTCGCTCGTGGTGGCCGAGCTGGGCTTCTTCCAGGCCTTCGGGCCTGGCATGGCCATGGCCATCCTGATCGGGCTGGCCGTGGCGGTCACGCTGATCCCCGCCCTGCTGGCGATCGGCGGGCGGATGGTGTTCTGGCCGCGCCGGCCCGGCATCGAGATCTCGTCCGAGGAGGCCGCCGAGGAGACGCCGACCGAGCGGGAGGGCCGTCCCCGTCGCACGCGGGCGCTCGCGTTCGCCACCCGCCGGGCCGGCCTGACC
>JBOGXS010000352.1:0-3945 GCA_050693815.1 Thermoleophilaceae bacterium
CTGCTCGCGCTCGCGGTCGTGCTCCTCACGCAGCTCGGCATGGGCCTGGCGGGCATTCTCGGCCCGCGTGTCGGCGGCCTCCAGCTCCTCGGCCAGCTTGCGGGTGTCGCCGGCCTCGCGCTCGAGCTCGCCCGCGCGGCGGCGCGCCTCGTCGCCCTCCTGCTCGGCCTCCGACGCGCGGCGCAGCGCCTCCTCGGCCTCGCGCTCGGCGCTCTCTGCCCGGGTGCGCATCGCCTCGACCTCTGTGCCGCGCGCATCGACCTCGGCGCGCACCCGCACGAGCTCGGTCTCGGCGTCGGTCACCTTCGTGCGCAGCGACTCGAGCTCGCCCGTGCGCACCTCGGCGTCGGCGCCCACGCGACGCAGCTCCGAGCGCAGCTCGTCGCGCTCCTGCTTGAGGCCGGTCACCTTGGCGCGCAGCTCCTCGGCCTCGCTCGCCAGGACGTCGCCGTCGCGCACCCGGGCGCTGGCCTGGTCGAGGCCGGCCTGAGCGCCGGCGAGCTTCTCGCGCAGGCTCTCCAGCTCGGCGCTGACCTCCTTGGCCTCGCGCACCCGCACGCGCGCCTGCTCGAGCTCCTCCTCGGCCGCGGCCAGCCGGGCGCGCAGCTCCTCCGCCTCGCCGGCCGGCTCGTCCTCCCCGCCCAGCTTGGCCTCCGCGCCGGCGAGCTGGGCCTTGAGCGCCTCGAGCTCGCCGCGCAGCTCCGAGGCGTCGCCGTCCGACGCGGCCGGGGCCGCCGCGGCGGGCAGCTCCGAGGCGTCTCCGTTCTCCTGCCAGAACACGGCGGACGAGGCCGGCTCCTCATCCGGAGCCTCGGGCGCCTCCTCCTCCGGGGCCTCCGGCTCCGCCCGCTCGTACTCGTGCTCGTCGAGCGGCAGCGCCTCGAGCAGCTCCTCGAGCGCCGGGCGCGAGGCCACCGCGGGCCGCACCTCGAGCTTGGTCATGACGGCGATGTCGTTCACGCCCAGGGCGTCGGCGGGGTCGGCCATCGCCACCAGCAGCCCGCTGCCCAGGTAGGCCACCGGCACGGCCTGGTAGCGGCGTGCCGCCGTGGGCTTGATCAGGTTGGCCGCGGACGGGTCTACGTCGAAGCCGGCCAGGTCGATGTAGTCGATCCCGTACCGCTCGGCGGTGGCGCGGGCGAGCTGCTCCTCCGTGACCGCTCCCGACTCCACCAGCACGCGGGCAACCGTGGTGCCGGGGCTGCGTGCGGCGCGCACGGCCTGCTCGACCGCCTCCCGCGAGGCGAACTCGAGCTCGACGATCACGTCGCTGAGGAAGCCCGAGCGCCCGTCGCCGCTGGGCGGCGTGACGCCCTTCGGCGCCTTCGCCTTCTTCGTGCTCGTGCTCATGCCGGGATGGCCTCCTCCGCGTCCTGCAGCGCCCGCTCGGGCGAGTCGCACTCGCCCAGCGCCCTGATCGCGTGCTCGAGCCGCGGCGCGGCCGGCCGGTCCCGCGCGATCTGGGCGAGCCCTTGCTCGAAGCGCCCGTAGAACGCCTCGGCGCCCTCGCGCCCCTTGCAGCCCACCAGCACCGCGCCGAGCGTGTCGTCCGCGACGCGCCCGGCGTGGTCCGAGCGGCGCATTGCCCCCTCGAGCACCTCCGCGGCGTCCTTCAGCAGCAGCTCCTTGAGCCCCTCGCCGTACCGCTCGGCCACCTCGCCGAGGTTGCGCAGCCGCAGCAGAACCACGAAGGCGTCGGAGCTGCCGCGCTCGGCCAGGCGCCACTCGCGCTCGAGCGCCTCCTCGAAGCTGGTGCGGTTGTGGAGCCCGGTGAGGGCGTCGGTCTTCTTGGGGTCGCGCAGGCGCTCCGAGAGGCGGCGCAGGTCGGCGCGCCAGGTCACGCTCTCCCACTCGTAGGCCAGCAGGCGGCCGGCCACGGCGATCAGCTCGAGGTGCGAGCGGGTGTAGACGTCCGTGCCCGCGGCCAGGGCGCAGACCGTGATCGCGCCGCCGCCCGCGCTCGTCTCGAGCGGTATGGCCAGATAGCTGCGCACGGCGAGCGAGGAGAGGGTCTCGCGGTCGAGCAGCCCGTTTCCGTCGGCGTCTCCGGCGAGCGTCAGGGTCGAGCCCGGGTGCAGGAGGCCGGCCACGTCGCCGCGGACGTCGATCAGGCGGTACTCGCCGCCGTCCCAGTCGACCTGGCCGACCAGGATCGAGCCGGCCGGGAGCTCGCCCTCGAGCAGGTCGAGCACGGCGTCGGCCGCCTCGGAGAAGCTTGGGAACCTGCGCTCGGCCAGGCGTGCGAGCGCGCTTAGCGCTGTGCCGCTCACATGGTCTGTATCGGCAGCGCGGCGGCAGATCTGAGTGCGGCGGCGAGTATCCTGCACCGGCTCGTGACCCTTCGCGATTTGATGGGGAGGGGCGCTCCCGATCTGCAAGTCTCGGGCCTCGCCTATTCGAGCCGGAGCGTCACACCCGGGACGCTCTTCTTCTGCGTCCCCGGCTTCCGCGCCGACGGCCACGACTTCGCGCCCGAGGCGGTCGAGCGGGGGGCGGTGGCGCTCGTCTGCGAGCGCCCGCTCGGGCTGGGGGTGCCCGAGCTGGTCGTCGAGGACGTGCGCGCCGCCATGGGCCCCGCGGCCGCTCGCTTCCACGGGGACCCCACGGCCGAGCTCGACGTAGTGGGTGTGACGGGCACGAACGGCAAGACCACCACGGCGTTCCTCGTCCGCCACCTGCTCGAGGCGGGCGGGCGCCAGTGCGGCCTGCTGGGCACGGTCAAGCGCGTGGTGGGCGGGGTGGAGGAGGAGGTCGAGCGCACGACGCCCGAGGCGATCGACCTGCAGGCCACCTTCCGCGCGATGGTCGACCGCGGCGACCGCGCCTGCGCCATGGAGGTGTCCTCGCACGCGCTCGAGCTGGGCCGTGCCGCCGGCATCCGCTTCGCCTGCCGGATCTTCACCAACCTGACCCAGGACCACCTCGACTTCCACGACACGATGGAGGCCTACTTCGCGGCGAAGCGACGGCTGTTCGAGGAGCGCGAGCCGCAAGCAGCCGGCTCGGCCGGCTGCGCGCGGACCGGAATCGCGGTCGTCAACGTGGACGACGAGTACGGCCGGCGCATCGCCGCGGAGGTGGACTGCGTGACCTTTGCGGTCGACCGCACGGCCGACTACCGCGCCCGCGACGTCGAGTTCGACCTGATGGGCTCACGGTTCACATGCGAGACGCCGCACGGCGGCTTCGAGGTCAGCGCGCCCCTTCCCGGTCTCTTCAACGTGCAGAACGCGCTCGGAGCGATCGCGGCCGTGCGCTCGCTCGGCGTCGAGGAGATCTCGCTCGAGGGCTTCGGCCGCGTGCCGGGCCGCTTCGAGCCGGTCGACGAGGGGCAGGACTTCGGCGTGCTCGTGGACTACGCGCACACGCCCGACTCGCTGGAGAACGTGCTGCGCGCCGCGCGCGAGCTCACGCGCCGGCGGCTGCACGTGGTGTTCGGCGCGGGCGGGGACCGCGATCGCGGCAAGCGTCCGTTGATGGGCGAGGTGGCGCGCCGGCTGGCCGATCGCGTGCTCGTGACCTCTGACAACCCGCGCAGCGAGCCGCCCGAGGCGATCGTCGACGAGATCATGGAGGGCGCCGGACAGGACGCCGAGCGGGAGGTGGACCGCCGGCGGGCCATCGCCCGGGCGATCGAGAGCGCCGGGGCGGGCGACGTGGTCGTGATCGCCGGCAAGGGCCACGAGCAGGGGCAGGAGCTCGAGGGCGGGCGAAAGGAGCCGTTCGACGATCGGAGTGTCGCGCGCGAGGCGCTCCGGGCACGAGCGGCTCGACACCGCGGCGCGCACGAGGAGCAGATCGGATGACAGCCCGCGACGCCCTGCGCGCGCGCCTGGGGGCACGCGCGTGATCGACCTCTCCGCCGCGCGCGTCGCCGCCGCCGCGGGTGGCGAGCTCGCCGCCGGGGATCCCGAGCGCGCCGGCCCCGAGCGCGCGGTGGTCGAC
>JBOGXS010000353.1:0-8445 GCA_050693815.1 Thermoleophilaceae bacterium
CGGCGACGCGGCACCCGTGCGCGTCTACCGCTCGGGGTCGCCGGGGGCGGCCGGCCGGCGCGGTGGCTCGACGACCTCGCGGCGACCGAGCCGCAAGGTGGCCTACCGGGTCGTGTTCGGCACGGCCGCGCTGGCCTTCGTGATCGCCGTGTTGGCGATCACCGTGCCCGAGCTGATCGCGGGCGGCTCGGTCGGCAAGAACGATGGTGGCAGCACCTTCTTCGGCGACGGCAAGGGCGGCGACGGCAATAACGGCGACCGGGAGCGCGACTCGCAGGCGCCCCAGGACACGAGTCCCGACGAGGAGGCCCAGCCGGACCAGGAGGAGCAGCGGCCTGCCCCGTCCGACGAGGAGGAGCAGCCGCAGGTCCCGCCGGCGGAGGAGGAGGAGCCGCCGGCCGAGGAGCCGGCCCCGGACGAGACGACGCCCCCGGGCGAGCCCCTCCCGGAGACGCCGCCGCCCGCCGAGCAGCCTGAGGGCTGAACGCCTCCGACCGGGGTAGTTCCCGGGCGAGGGCGAACGAGGAGGGGCGATGGCCCGGTGCGAGGTCTGCGGCAACGAGTAGGCTCTCACCGCATCGAGCGGGTCGCCGACGACATCTTCCTGCTGCGCGGTCGCCCGCGCAACGCTATCAACGTCTACCTGGCGGGCGAGGTGCTCGTCGACGCCGGCATCAGGGGTGCGCACAAGCGCATCCTGCCCCAGCTCGCCGGGCGCACCGTGAGCGCGCACGCGCTCACCCACGCCCATCCCGACCACTACGGCTCGAGCCACGCCGTCTGCGATGCGCTCGGCATCCCGCTCTGGTGCGGCGAGCGAGACGCGCCGGTGGCGGAGGGCCACCAGGCGCCCCAGCCAGGCGCCGGGCCGGCCGCCGCGCTGGTCTCCCGGCAGCCGCTACCCGATCCCCACCCGGTCGAGCGCCGGCTACGCGCCGGCGACGAGGTGGGAGACTTCGCCGTGCTCGACGCGCCCGGCCACTCGCCCGGACACGTGGCCTACTGGCGCGAGGCGGACCGCACGCTGATCTGCGGCGACGTCCTCTTCAACATCCGCCTCCCCACCCTGCGCCCCGGCCTGCGCGAGCCCTTCAAGGCGGTCACCCCCGATCCGGCCCGCAACCGCGAGTCGGCCCGGACGCTGGCCGAGCTGAAGCCGCGGCTGGTCCTGTTCGGCCACGGGCCGCCGCTGCACGACGGCGACGCCTTCGGGCGGTTCGTGGCGTCGCTCGGCTCCTAGTCCGTCCGCTTCCCGATCCCGCCTACGACGACTGGCACGGCTGAGCCCGCGGCGACCCGAGCTCGGACTCGTCGAGCTCCCGGCAGGCCGATCCGGGCTGCGGGCGGGTATGCCAAGCGAGCCACCAGCCGGCATGGCGGACTGCGGATGCCGTGATCGAGAACGCGCTCTCGAACCCGGAAAATCCCTGCATTAGCCGCCTTTGCATGGTCCACCCCTACCCGCCAGGCGACCGTCGAACCCCCCGATGTCGCACGTCGAACACGCGTGTCACCATCAGGAGCGGTGCACGATCACCCGCATCCGGGCCACGGCCACCTGCCTGCCTCGGCGCTCGCCGACCGGCGCAGGCTCTGGATCGCCCTGTCGCTGATCCTGGGCTTCATGGCCGTGGAGGTGGTGGCGGGCATCCTCGCCTCTTCGCTCGCCCTGCTCTCGGACGCGGCGCACATGCTCACCGACGCGGGCGCCATCGCGCTGGCCCTGGTAGCGGCACGGCTCGCCCGGCGCCCGGCCGAGGGCGGCTTCACCTTCGGCCTCGGGCGAGCCGAGATCCTGTCGGCGCAGGTCAACGGGGCCACGCTGGTGGCCCTGGCGGCGGTCATCCTGCTCGAGGGGGGCCGCCGCCTGGTCGACCCGCCCGAGGTGGAGGGGCTCGTCGTGCTCGTGGTCGCGCTGGCCGGCATCGCGGTCAACCTCGCCGCCACCGGAGTCCTCGCCGGCGCGAACCGCCGCAGCCTCAACGTCGAGGGTGCCTTCCAGCACGTGCTCACCGACCTGTTCGCGTTCGTGGCCACGGCGGTCGCGGGTGCGGTGATCCTCGCCACGGGCTTCGGCGAGGCGGACGGCATCGCCGCCCTGCTCGTGGCCGCGCTGATGCTGCGCTCGGGCTGGCGCCTGCTGCGCGACTCAAGCCGGGTGCTGCTCGAGGCCGCCCCGCGCGGCCTCGATCCCGCCGAGATCGGTCGCACCCTCGCCGCCCAGCGGCACGTCGTCGAGGTGCACGACCTGCACGTGTGGGAGGTCACATCCGGCATGCCGTCGCTGTCGGCCCACGTGACCGTTGGCGCCGGCTGCGACGCGCAGTCCCACCGCCGCCAGCTGGCCGAGCTGCTGCACGAGCGCTTCGGGATCGACCATTCGACGCTCCAGGTCGAGGCACGGCACGAGGGTCCGCTCGAGATCGAGCCGCTTCGGCCGGGCTAGTCCGACTTTTCCTCGTCATGCCAGGAAAAGTCGAACCAGCCTAGGCCGCCGAGCCGAGTGCTTGCGCTTGAGGATTTCAGGCGCTGGCCACCGCCGTCGACGACCACAGCCTGTCCGGGGGCGACTTCGAGGGCGTGATCCGCGAGGGGGAGTACGGGGCCGGCCCGGTCATCGTGTGGGACCGCGGCAGCTACGAGAACCTGCGCGACGAGACGCTCGCGGCCGGCCACGCGTCGTTCTGGCTCGGGGGAGAGAAGCTGCGCGGCGGCTGGTCGCTGCGCCAGACGGGAGGGCGGCGCCGGCTGCTCGTCAAGCGGCGCGACGAGACTGCCGACGCCCGCCGCAGGCCAACCAGCACCCAGCCCGAGTCGGTGGTCAGCGGGCGGACGATAGAGGAGGTGCGCCGGGGCGGTTAGCCTGCCCCGCCGCGGGTACCTCCCGACCATGCCACCTCGTGGAGTCAAGAAGGGCACGAAGCGAGCCCGCCAGTACGAGCACGTCAAGGACAGCCAGAGGGAGCAGGGGCGCTCAGAGGACCGCGCCGAGGAGATCGCGGCGCGCACCTTGAACAAGGAGCGGGCCCGGAGCGGAGAGTCGCGCCAGCGGTCACGCACGTCGATGCGGGACATGTCGTCGAGCCGCCGCGGCGGCCAGCGCTCGGGTACGAGCGGGCCGAAGGGCCGCACCCGCGACCAGCTCTACAACGACGCCAAGAAGCTCAACGTCGAGGGCCGCTCGAGCATGAACAAGAAGCAGCTCCAGCGGGCCGTCGACGGCAAGAAGAGCTGAGCCTGAGCGAGCCCGCCCGACTCCAGCCGATGAAGGCCGTCCTCACGGACGCGGCCTTCTCGGATCCCGGCTGGGTCTTCGAGCGCAAGCTCGACGGGGTCCGCTGCCTGGCCCATCGCGACGGGGCCGCGGTGCGGCTGCTGTCGCGCACCGACCGGGACATGAGCGGCCAGTTCCCCGAGCTGGTGGAGGCGCTCGAGGCCGAGCCGTGCGAGGACTTCGTGCTCGACGGCGAGGTCGTCGCCTTCGAGGGTGGCATCACGAGCTTCGCCCGCCTGCAACGCCGCGGCCGGGAGCGCGTGGCAGTGTTCCTCTATGTGTTCGACCTGCTGCGCCACGAGGGGCGGGACGTGCGCGGGCTCCCGCTGCGCCAGCGCAAGGCCCTGCTGCGCAGGGCCTTGCGCTTCGAGGGACCGCTCCGCTTCAGCCCCCACCGCAACGAGCACGGCGAGGAGCTGTTCCGCGACGCCTGCCGCCGCGGCCTCGAGGGGCTGATCGCCAAGCGGGCCGACAGCCCCTACCGCTCCGGCGCCCGCTCGCGCGACTGGCTCAAGCTGAAGTGCCACGCCGAGCAGGAGCTCGTGATCGGAGGCTTCACCGCGCCGCAGGGATCGCGGACCGACTTCGGCGCGCTGCTCGTGGGCCACTGGGAGAACGGCGAGCTGAGGTACGCCGGCAAGGTGGGCACCGGCTTCGGCCGGGCCACCCTGGAGAGCCTCGGGCGCCGGATGCGCGAGCTCGAGCGGCCGGACTCGCCGTTCGCCGACGTCCACCCGATCCCGCCCGGCGCCCGCTGGGTCGAGCCCGAGCTGGTCGCGCAGGTGGGCTTCGCGGAGTGGACGCGCGACGGCCGGCTGCGCCACCCGCGCTTCCTCGGCCTACGCGACGACAAGCCCTCCCGCGAGGTGGTCCGGGAGCGCCCCCGGCCGCAAGCGCTCGGCTCGGCCGAGGGCGCGCGGATCCGATGAGGGCGAAGCTGTCCTCCCCGGACAAGCTGCTGTTCCCGGCCGACGGCATCACGAAGGCCGACCTCGCCCGCTACTACGAGCGCGTGGCCGAGTGGATGGTCCCCCACGTGGCGGATCGCCCGCTCAGCCTGCAGCGCTTCCCCGACGGCATCGAGGGCCAGGGCTTCTTTCACAAGAACGTGCCGCCGCACTACCCCGACTGGGTGCGCCGCGTGGAGGTGCAGAAGGAGGGCGGCACGGTGGTCCACGCGGTGGTCTCGGACGCGGACACGCTCCCCTACCTGGTCGGCCAGAACGCAATCACGCCGCACGTGTGGCTGTCGCGGGCCGACCGCGTACACCAGCCCGACCGCATGGTCGTCGACCTCGACCCGCCGCCGGAGAGCGACTTCCCGGCAGTGCGCCGGGCGGCGCGCCGCGCGGGCGACCTGCTGCGCGAGATCGGGCTGGAGCCCTTCGCGCAGGTGACCGGCTCGAAGGGCATCCACGTGTGGACGCCGCTGCGCCGCCGCGCGGACTTCGAGGACGTCAAGGAGCTCTCGAATGCGTTCGCCACGGCGCTAGCCGCCCGCCACCCGGACGAGCTGACCACGAAGTTCCGCAAGGCCGGCCGGGGCGGCCGCATCCTCGTCGACGTTCTGCGAAACCGCTACGCGCAGACCGCGGTGCCGCCGTACGCCGTCCGTCCACGACCGGGCGCGCCGGTGGCCACGCCGATCGAGTGGGACGAGCTGTCCGACTCGAAGCTGCGCCCCGACCGCTGGACGGTGAAGACGGTGCTGCGCCGGCTGTCCGCGAAGGGCGACCCGTGGGCCGACATCGCCGAGTCGGCCCGCGGCCTCTCAGGCCCCCGGCGCAAGCTGGCCGCGCTCGACCACTAGTTCGACCCCGGTCGCATCGAGCGGGGCGTTCTGTGCGCCGAGGACACCCACCGTCCTGGATAGGGGTCGCATAGCGACCCCGAGGTGCGGCCCCTCACTAGGGCGCCTGCTCCACGTCGACCATCATCAGGATGACCCCGTGCATGTTGCCGCTCTCCGACCTGAGCGGCATCAGGCGCACCACGCACGGGATCGTGCGGCCGCGGCGCGTGACCGCCTCCACCTCGAGCTCGCCACGCTCGTCATCCCCGCTCAGGATGCGCCGGATCGGATCCTTCAGGCGCTCGACCGGGAAGCCGATGTCGAGCCCGAGGAAGTGCTGCCCCTCCACCTCGTCGCGGCGGAGCCCCCACAGGTCAGTCGAGTTGGCGTTCCAGACCTGCACGCAGAGCTCCGCGTCGAGGACCACCACCCCAACTCCCATGCTGCCGAGGATGCCCTCCAGGAAGAGGTTCACGCGGTCGAGCTGGAGGGTGCGGCTGACCTGCTCGTCGTTCATCGTCTCGAGCTCGTCGTTGGAGGACTGCAGCTCCTCGTTCATCGTCTCGAGCTCCTCGTTGGAGGACTGCAGCTCCTCGTTGGTCGTCTCGAGCTCCTCGTTGGTCGAGTGCAGCTCCTCGTTCGTCGTCTCGAGCTCCTCGACCGTCGACTGCAGCTCCTCGTAGGCGGTTTCGAGCTGGCGCTTCGAGCGCTGGAACTCCTCGTCGAGCCGGGCCCCCTCGGTCACGTCGTCGAAGTGGATCGCCGCCCCCACCGCCCGCGGGCCGGCGCCGGGGACCGGGGCCACCGCCACCTCGAGCGTCCGCGGCTCCCCGTCCGAGCCCCATTCGAACCGGCCAATTCCAACCGTTCGGTTCTCGCCGTAGGCCCGCTCGAGGGCCGAGCGCAGCTCGGCCGGCCGGTAGGAGATCTCAAGGTCCTGCAGCGGACGGCCGACGTCGGCGGGTCCGAGCCCGAACAGGGAGCGGGCCACCTCGTTGAGGGCGGTCACGAACCCGCTGCGGTCGACCAGGATCTGAGCCACCGGAGTCACATCGAGCGCGCCGTTGCGGAGCTCGGCGTGGCGCTCGGCGGCCTCCACGCCTCCGGGCACCCCGTCGGGCAGGAAGGCCAGCCTCGCCCGCGGGCCCGAGCGCCCCGCCTTGCGAAAGACGCGCCACCTCAGGTTGTGCGGGCTGAAGAGGTCGGGATGGGTGATGAGCATCTCCGACTTTCCGAGGAACAGGAAGCCGCTGTCCTTCAGCGCGAAGTTGAAGTGGCCGAGGATGCGCCCCTGTGTCTCGGGCGTGAAGTACATCAGCGCGTTGCGAGAGACGAGCAGGTCGATGCGCGAGATCGGTGCGTCCTTAACCAGGTCGTTGCGTCCGAAGATCACCGAGCCGCGGAGGTCGCCGCGGAAGGAGCAGCCGCGCGGATTGCGCTCGAAGTAGCGGGCGGAGAGCTCCTCCGGGAGTCCCTTCAGGCCGTCGCGCGGGTAGACGGCCTGGCGGGCGCGGGCCAGCGCGTCCTCGTCGACGTCGGTGGCGTAGATCTTGACGCGGCGCCGGAAGTCGTCCTCCCCCAGCGACTCGGCGAACAGGATGGCGACGCTGTATGCCTCCTCCCCCGAGGCGCAGGCCGCCGACCAGACGCGGATCGGCTCGGGGTCGGGGACGTCGTCCAGGATCTGCGGCAGCACCTCGCCCCCGAGGTAGTCCCAGGCGGGCTGGTCGCGGAAGAACCCCGTGACGTTGATGAGGATCGTGTTGAAGAGCTCGGTGAACTCGTCCGGCGCGACCTGCAGGTGGTCCTGGTACTCCTCGTAGCGCTCGATCTCGACCTCGCGCATGCGCTTGCGGATCCGCCGCTCGAGGCTGGTGCGCTTGTAGCCCGAGAAGTCGAACCCGCGCGAGCTCTTGAGGTAGTCGAGCAGCGCGGTGAGGCCGGCGGAGCTTGGCCCGGTCCCGGGCTCGAGCTCCTCGTCCGTCGTCACGCCGGCTCCTCCGCCTCGGTGGCCGGCGGCAGCCGAGCCAGCGCACCGCGAACCGCTTCGGCGTGCTCCTCGGCGGCGTCGGCGCGGCGCTCGAAGCGAGCGGCCAGGGCCGAAGTGCCCTCGGCCCGGCGTGCCAGCCTGCGGTAGAGGTCGGCGCGCTCGTACAGGCCGCGCGTGGCCCCCCAGAGGGCGCGCTCGAGGCTCGTGCCCTGCTCGACGATCAAGCTCTCGGGCGAGTAGGTGTGCCCCACACGGCAGGTGAAGTGCACGAACTCGCCCTCGCCGCGCTCCCACAGCGGGCCGCCGCACTCGGGACACGAGAGCTCGGCCGGCTCTCCGTCCTCGCCGGTGACCGCGGCCGCGACCGCGGCCTGCTCGGCGCGCTCGCGCGCGCCGACCTCCGCCTCCCAGGCGGGGTCGAGCGGCTCCTCGACCAGCTCGGCGAGGCGGCCGGCCAGGGCGTCCGCCGCGAGGATCCCGTCGACCTCGGTGACCGTCGACGCGTGCTCCGGCATGGCCGGGTACAGGGCGTCCTCAGGCGATTGCACCAGCACCACCCCGCCGCGCTCCTTGACGAGCCGGGCGCCGGCGGAGCCGTCGTCGAGCATGCCGGACAGGATCACCGCGATCACGCGCGGCCCGTAGGTACGGGCCGCGCTGCGGAACAGGGGATCGATGGCGGGCCGGTGGCCGTTCTCGCGAGGGCCGGCGCTGAGCTGCACGCGCGAGCCGGCCAGGAGCATGTGCCGGTCCGGTGGGGCTACGTAGACGTGCCCGCGGTGGACCTTCTCGTCGTGCGCCGGGACCCCCGCCGTCAGGCGACCCTCGCGGCCGAGGATGCTCGGCAGGACGCTCGTCCCGGTGGGGGAGAGGTGCAGCACAACCAGGACGGCGGCGGGAAACTCGGGCGGGAGTCCCGGCATCATCCGACTGAGGGCCTCCACCCCGCCCGCCGAGGCGCCCACGACAACTACGTCGCGGTATACCTCGCCCGGCTTGGACGGCCGCGTCGCGGTCGCGGCCGGCTCCGCGCCGAGGAAGCGAACCGAGGCGGGACCGGGCTCGACGTGGCCCCGGTTAGGGCCGCTGGGCTCAGGCTCCGGCGGGGCCATTCGACCTTCCCCGGTCCCTCTCCGGCTCGTCGCCGCCCGGCGGCGGCTCGCGGGCCGGCGCGGAGGCGCGCCTGGCCGCTCGCTCCTCCGTGTGCGCCCGGTGCTCCGCGGCGTCCACCTCGTGCTGGCGCTGGGCCTCGACGGCCTCCTCCTGGAGGTAGATCGCGCGTTCGTGCATGGCTGCCTCGTCCGAGCGTCGCGCGGCCGTTGTGGGATCGCCCGCGGCGGCCTCGGCCGTCCGCGCCAGCTCCATGCGCTCGCGCGCGGCGTCGGCTCG
>JBOGXS010000354.1:0-10595 GCA_050693815.1 Thermoleophilaceae bacterium
GTCGGCCCGCGGCCAGTCGGACGCGGCCAGTCGGACCGCGGCCAGTCGGCCCGCGGCCAGTCGGACGCGGCTAGTCGGACGCGGCTAGTCGGACGCGGCCAGTCGGCCCGCGGCCAGTCGGCCCGCGGCCAGTCGGCCCGCGGCTGGCTAGGCTCCCCCGCCATGACCATCACCGTGAACGGGATCGACGAGCTGAGGGCGCTCGTCGGCCGCACCATCGGACCGAGCGGCTGGCGCGACGTCACACAGGACCTGATCGACCGCTTCGCCGACGTCTCCGGGGACCACCAGTGGATCCACGTCGACCCCGAACGCGCCAGGACCGAGAGCCCGTTCGGCGTGACCGTGGCCCACGGCAACCTCACGCTCTCGATGATCGACGGCTTCCGGCCCCAG
Source organism: Thermoleophilaceae bacterium (assembly GCA_050693815.1). GTDB lineage: Bacteria > Actinomycetota > Thermoleophilia > Solirubrobacterales > Thermoleophilaceae > JACVRW01. The sequence continues at coordinate 397 of JBOGXS010000354.1, forward strand.
CTGATGGAGTCCAGCGGCTTCAAGATGGGCGTCAACTACGGGTGGAACAAGGTCCGCTTCCCTGCGCCGGTGCCGGCGGGCAGCCGCATCCGGGTCAGCATGGAGACGGTGGCCGTCGACGAGGTGGGCCAGGGCTGGCATCAGATCGTCCAGCGGTGGACGGTCGAGGTCGAGGGCTCCGAGAAGCCCGCCTGCGTGGCCGAGTCGGTCGGCCGCGTGCTCGTCTGAGCGCGCGCTGAGCGCCTCCGGGCCCGGCGCGGCGCGGAGGGCCCGCCACACCTGGGGCCTATCCTCGATGGAGGGGTGGCCACCGCAGCAACCGAGACTCGCGAAGAGCGCGTTACCAAGCAGCGCCGCGCGCTGCCGGACGCCCCCGGCGTCTACCTGTTCCGCGACTCCAAGCGCAGGGTCCTCTACGTCGGCAAGGCGCGCTCGATCCGAAAGCGGGTGGCAGGGCACTTCTCGAAGACCGGAGCGCGCGGGTCGGCGGACATGGTCGCCCAGATCGCTGACATCGAGTTCATCGCCACAGAGACGGAGGCCGAGGCCCTGCTGGCGGAGCAGGAGTTCATCAAGCGCCACCGCCCGCTCTACAACGTCCGCCTCAGGGACGACAAGTCCTATCCGTACATCGGCATCAGCCTGGACGAGGAGTTCCCCCGCATCTACTTCACGCGCGAGCGCCACCGCCGCAACCGGGTCTACTTCGGCCCGTTCAGCAACGCCAAGCGGGTCAGGGAGACGCTCGACCTGCTCGGCAAGGTCTTCCAGTACCGCACCTGCGACGGCCCGGAGCCCGGCCGCGCCAGCGGCAGCCCGTGCCTCGACTACTACATCAAGCGCTGCCAGGCGCCCTGCGTGGGCTACATCTCGAAGGAGGAGTACCGCGCCAACGTCGACACGATCATCGACTTCCTCTCCGGCCGCTACCGCCAGATCGAGCGCGCGCTCGAGCAGGGCATGAAGCAGGCCGCGCGGGAGCAGGAGTTCGAGCAGGCCGCGACGCTGCGCAACCGGCTCAAGGCCGTGCGCAGCCTGCTGGAGCGCCAGCGCATCGCCAACGAGGCGGTCGGCACGCTCGACGCCATCGGCGTGGCCGCCGAGGACACCGATGCCAACGCCCAGGTGTTCCAGGTCCGAGACGGCGTGCTCCAGGACCGCCAGAGCTTCTACCTAGAGAACGCCGCCCGCCGCGACGAGGGCGAGGTGGCCGAGGAGTTCGTGCTCCAGTACTACGCCAGCGCCATCGCGGTGCCGCCGCAGGTGCTCGTGCAGCGCGCCGTCGCCACCACGGACACGCTCGCCGGCGCGCTGGCCGAGCGGCGCGGCGCCCCGGTGGAGGTGCGCCACGCCGAGCGCGGCGACAAGCGCCGCATCCTCGAGCTGGCCGAGCGCAACGCCCGCTTGGCGCTCGACCAGGACCGGCTTCGCTCCGAGCGCCGCCGCTCGCAGCGGATCGAGGCGCTCGACGGCCTCCAGCGCGCCCTCGGCATGGACACGATCCCGATGCGGATCGAGTGCTTCGACATCTCCAACCTGATGCACGCGCACACGGTGGCGAGCATGGTCGTGTTCGAGGGCGGTGCGCCGAAGAAGGCCGACTACCGGCGCTTTGGCATCCGGGAGGCGGTTCAAGATGACTTCGCCGCCATGTCCGAGGTGCTCTCACGGCGAATGGCCCAGTACGTCGCCCAGCGTGAGCGCAGCCCGCACGACCGCGAGTACGACGAGAGCTTCGCGTCGGTGCCGGCGCTGATCGTGATCGACGGCGGCCGGGGCCAGCTCTCGGCAGGGCTGCGAGAGCTCACACCCTTCCGCGACCTGGGCGTGACCGTGGTCAGCCTGGCCAAGCGGATCGAGGAGGTGTTCACGCCCGGGAAGGGCGAGCCGCTGCGCCTGGCGCACGACACCCCCGAGCTGCAGCTGCTCCAGCGCGTCCGCGACGAGGCGCACCGCTTCGCGATCGAGTTCCATCGCGGCCGGCGCGACCGGGCCATGACCCGTTCGATCCTGGACGAGCTGCCCGGCGTGGGCCCCGCGCGCAAGCGCCGGATCCTGCACCACTTCGGGTCGCCGGACCGCTTCCTCGCGGCGAGCCGCGAGGAGCTCGAGGCGGTGCCGGGCCTGCCCGGCAAGGTGGCGCGCGACATCCACGCGTACGTGAACCGGATCCGGTGATCCAGGACTTCGTCGTCATCACCGGCTTCAGCGGAGCGGGCAAGTCGCAGGCGATGGCCACCTTCGAGGACGCGGGGTACTTCTGCGTCGACAACCTGCCCCCCGAGATGATCGGCTCGCTGGCGGACCTGTTCGGCCACGAGGGCAGCAAGGTCGAGCGCGCCGCGGTGGCCTCCGACGTGCGCGGCGGTGCGTACTTCGACGGCCTCGTCAAGGTCCTCGACGACCTCGACGGCCGCGGCGTGCCCTACCGGATGCTCTACCTGGAGGCCAGCGACCCGATCCTGATCAACCGCTTCAAGGAGACCCGCCGGCGCCATCCGCTCGCCAACGGCGGCTCGGTCGAGTCGGCGCTTCGCGACGAGCGCGAGCTGCTGGCGCCGCTCAAGGAGCGGGCCGACGTCTCGATCGACACCACCGACCTGTCCGCTGCGCGGCTGCGCAAGGTGGTGGCCGACAAGATGCTCCCGCACGGCAAGGTGGGCCGGCTGGCGGTGACCTTCGTCACGTTCGGCTTCAAGCACGGCACCCCGCGCGACGCGGACCTCAGCTTCGACGTGCGCTTCCTCCCGAACCCCCACTACGAGTCCGAGCTGCGCGACCTGACCGGGCTGGACGACGCGGTCGTCCGCTACGTCGAGAGCTCGGACGGCATCGCCGAGTTCTACGAGCGCCTCACCCCGCTGCTCGACTATCTCCTGCCCGCCTACGAGCACGAGGGCAAGGCCCACCTGACCGTGGGCATCGGCTGCACGGGCGGCCGGCACCGCTCGGTGGTGATCGGGGAGCACCTGGCGCGCATCTACGCGGCCCGCGGAGACCTGATGATCGACGTGGTCCACCGCGACGTGGACAAGCCGCCGCGGCGGCGCTGACGCGTCCGATAGCTTTGCGCCCGGAGGGACTACGACGAAAGGAAGCACAGGAATGGCCTTGAAGGCCGGAATCAACGGCTTCGGGCGCATCGGCCGCAACGTCTTCCGCGCCGCGCACGAGCGCGGCGAGGACATCGACTGGGTCGGCGTCAACGACATCACCGACACGGAGACGCTCGCCCACCTGCTCAGGTACGACTCGATCCTCGGGCCCTTCCCCGGCGAGGTGGAGGCTACCGACGACGCCCTCCTCGTGGACGGCGACGAGCTGCGCGTGTTCGCCGAGCGCGACCCCGCCGCGCTGCCCTGGGGAGAGCTCGGCGCCGACGTGGTGATCGAGTCGACCGGCCTGTTCACCAAGCGCGACGACGCCGCCAAGCACATCGAGGCCGGGGCCAAGAAGGTGATCATCTCCGCCCCCGCCGCGGAGCCGGACGTGACGCTCGCGCTGGGCGTGAACGACGACGCCTACGACCCCCAGGGACACGATGTGATCTCGAACGCCTCCTGCACCACCAACTGCCTGGCCCCCGTGGCCAAGGTGCTGCACGACGCGGTCGGGATCGAGCGCGGGATCATGACCACGATCCACGCCTACACGGCCGACCAGCGCCTGCAGGACGCGCCCCACAAGGACCTGCGCCGGGCGCGCGCCGCGGCGGCCAACCTGGTGCCCACCTCGACCGGCGCGGCCAAGGCGATCGGTCTGGTCATCCCGGAGCTCGACGGCAAGCTCAACGGCATCGCAGTGCGGGCGCCGGTGATCACGGGGTCGGTGGTGGACCTCGTCTGCGAGGTCGGGCGGGCCACCACCGAGGAGGAGGTCAACCAGGCCTTCGCCGAGCGGGCCGACAGCGGGCCGCTCGAGGGCATCCTCAAGTACAACGAGGATCCGATCGTGTCGAGCGACATCGTGAAGTCGCCCTACTCGTCGGTGTTCGACGCCCCTCTGACGATGGTGATCGACGAGCGCCTCGTCAAGGTCGTGGCCTGGTACGACAACGAGTGGGGCTACTCGAACCGCGTGGTCGACCTGGCGCAGCGCGTCCTCGCGGGGGCGCCGGTTGCGTAGCCGCAAGCACGTGGCTCGGCCGCGTGCGCGCGGATGACCATGTCGTCGAAGGCGGGCTTCCACAAGCGCAGCGTCCGGGACCTGGAGCTCGGCCAGGGCGAGCGAGTGCTCGCCCGGGTCGACTTCAACGTCCCGCTCGAGGGCGGCCGCGTGGCCGACGACGCGCGCATCCGCGCCGCGCTCCCCACGATCGAGCTGCTCCTGGAGGGCGCCGCGGCGCTGATCCTCTGCTCGCACCTGGGCCGGCCCAAGGGGCGCGACCCGGAGACCTCCCTGCGCCCCGCCTCGGAGCGACTGGGCGAGCTGGTCGACGCCCCCGTGCACCAGGCGCCCGAGGTGATCGGTCCCGAGGTGCGGCGCGGCGCAGAGCGGCTCGCGCCGGGCCACGTGCTCGTGCTGGAGAACACCCGCTGGGAGCGCGGCGAGACCGACAACGATCCCGCGCTGGCCGAGGAGCTCGCCGGCCTGGCGGAGGCCTACGTGAACGACGCGTTCGGCTCGGCGCACCGCGCCCACGCCTCGACGGAGGGCGTGGCGCACCACCTGCGCCCGGCCGTGGCGGGGCTTCTGCTCGAGCGCGAGGTGACCACGCTGCGCTCGATCGTGGAGTCGCCCGAGCGGCCGCTGGTGGTGGCGCTGGGCGGCGCCAAGGTGTCGGACAAGGTCGCGCTGATCGACGCCTTCCTCGACACGGCCGACACGCTCCTGATCGGTGGGGCCATGTGCTTCAGCTTCTTCCGCGCGCAGGGCAAGCCCACCGGCGATTCGCTCGTGGAGGAGGAGGGGGTGGAGCTGGCCGCCCGCGCGCTGGAGAAGGCGGAGTCGTCGAGCTGCAACCTGCTGCTGCCGATCGACCTCGCGCTCGGCGATCGCTTCGAGACCGGGGCCGAGCGGCGCGTGCAGGAGGGCACCGACGTGCCGGACGGCTGGATGGGCCTCGACATCGGCCCCCGCACGGCGCAGGCGTACGGCGAGGAGGTGGCGCGCGCCGGCACGGTGTTCTGGAACGGCCCGATGGGCGCCTTCGAGCTGGCCCCGTTCGCCGACGGCACCCGCGCCCTCGCCGAGGCCGTGGCCGGCGCCCCGGGCACCACCGTGGTCGGCGGCGGCGACTCCGCCGCCGCGCTGGCCGAGTTCGGGCTCGACGACGACGTGGACCACCTCTCCACGGGCGGCGGCGCCTCACTCGAGCTGCTCGAGGGGAAGCCGCTGCCCGGGGTGGAAGCGCTGGATGACGCGTAGACCGTTCATCGCGGGCAACTGGAAGATGTGGGGCACGCGCGCGCAGGCCGCCGGCTACTGCGAGCGGTTGCTCGAGCTGCTGCCCGACGCGGACACCCAGCCCGCCGACGTCGGGGTGTGCGTGCCCTTCACCGCGCTCGACGTGTGTGTGGAGAGGCTGCGCGGCAGCGGCGTCCGGGTCCTGGCCCAGACCATGCACTCCGAGGACGATGGTGCGTTCACGGGCGAGGTGTCCGCCGCCATGCTCACCGAGCTGGGCGTGGACGGCGTGGTGCTCGGTCACTCCGAGCGGCGCGAGTACAACGGCGAGACCGACCGCGCGCTCCAGGACAAGCTGCCGGCCGCCCTCGACGCCGGCCTCCATCCCATCCTGTGCGTGGGCGAGTCCGAGGAGGAGCGCGAGGCCGGCGCGACGCAGCGCAAGCTGCGCCACCAGGTGCAGGAGGGGCTCGAGCGGGTCCCGCCGGAGCGGCTCGGCGAGGTGACGATCGCCTACGAGCCGATCTGGGCGATCGGCACCGGGAAGGTCGCCACGCCGGAGATCGCCCAGGAGGCCATCGCCTTCGTGCGGGCCCTGGTGGAAGACCGGTCGAGGGAGGCGGCGCAGCGGGTGCGCGTGCAGTACGGCGGCAGCGTGAAGCCCGACAACGCGACCGAGATCCTGGCGCAGCCCGACGTGGACGGCGCGCTCGTGGGCGGCGCGAGCCTCGACCCGGAGGGGTTCGCACGCATCGTGGCCGCAGCGCCCGGCCCGTGAGACCGGTCGCGCTCGTGATCCTCGACGGCTGGGCCCTGGCCGAGCCGGGGCCGGGCAACGCCGTCGCCCTGGCCGACACGCCGGTCTTCGACGACCTGTGGAAGAAGCACCCGCACACCACCCTGACCGCCTGGGGCCCGGCCGTGGGCCTCCCCGAGGGGCAGATGGGCAACTCCGAGGTGGGCCATCTCAACCTCGGGGCGGGGGCGATCGTCAAGCAGGACCTGCTGCGGATCGACGAGGCGATCGACGACGGCTCGTTCTTCGAGAACGAGACGCTGCGCGCCGCCTGCGAGACGGAGCGCCTGCACCTGCTCGGCCTGGTCTCGGCGGGCGGCGTGCACGCGAGCATGGGCCACCTGCGAGCGCTGATCGAGCTTGCGGGGCGGCACGGGGTCGACGACGTCGTGATCCACGCCTTCACGGACGGGCGCGACACCAACCCCGACTCGGGCGCCGGCTACCTGGCGGAGGTCGAAGCCTGGGGCGGCGCCCGCATCGCGACGGTTACCGGGCGCTACTACGCTATGGACCGCGACACGCGCTGGGACCGGACCGAGAAGGCGCTGAGGGCGCTGATGGACGGCGACGCCGAGCACTCGGCGCCCACCGGCGAGGCGGCCGTGCGGGCCGCGTACGAGCGCGGGGAGACGGACGAGTTCGTCGAGCCGACGCGGGTGGGCGGGGAGGGCCGCATCCGCCCGCGGGACCGGGCGATCTTCTTCAACTTCCGGCCCGATCGAGCGCGTCAGCTGAGCGAGCGCCTCGAGGTTCCTCTAACCACGCTGACCCGTTACCACGAGGACTGGGACAACCCGGTGGCATTCGAGCAGCGGCGCCCGGCGGTCACGCTCGCGTCGGTGCTGGCCGAGCGTGGCATCGCCCAGCTGCACGTGGCCGAGACGGAGAAGTACGCACACGTCACCTACTTCTTCAACGGCGGCGAGGAGGACGCGTACGAGGGCGAGGAGCGCCGCCTCGTGGACTCCCCGCGCGACGTGCCGACCTACGACCACAAGCCGGAGATGAGCGCGGCAGAGGCCACCGAGGCGTTCGTCGAGCGCTGGAAGAGAGGCGACTACGGCTTCGGGATCATCAACTACGCGAACCCGGACATGGTCGGCCACACCGGCGTGATCGAGGCGGCCGTGAAGGCCGTGGAGACCGTGGACGCGTGCCTGGGGCGCATCGTGGAGGCGGTGCACGCCGGGGGCGGCGCCTGCCTGATCACGGCCGACCACGGCAACGCCGACAACATGCTCGAGCCCGACGGCAGCCCGAACACGGCGCACTCGCTGAACCCGGTGCCGGTGATCGTGACCGCCGAGGGGGTGGGCGAGCTGCGCGAGGGCGGGATCCTGGCCGACGTGGCCCCAACGATCCTCGCCCTCATGGGGTCAGACCCCTCACCAGAGATGAACGGAAAGAAGTTGACATAGCACCACTGGGCCGTCCCCTCCCACCGGGCGCGGACGCGTAGCCTCCTCGCTCGTGCCGGTCGTCTTCGAGATCGCCGCCCGCGACGGCTCCGCTCGGGCCGGCGTCATCCACACCTCGCACGGCGACGTCCGCACGCCCGCCTTCGTCCCGCTGGCCTCCACGGCGACGGTGAAGTCGCTGCACGCGGCCGAGGTGGCCGAGCTCGGCTACGACATGGTGCTGGGCAACACCTTCCACCTCTTCATCCAGCCCGGTCCGGAGCTCGTGCGAGAGATGGGCGGCCTGCACGACTTCATGGGCTGGCGCGGCGCGATCGTGACCGACTCGGGCGGCTACCAGGTCTTCTCGATGGGATACGGCTCGGTGGCCGAGGAGGTCAAGCGCCGGCGCGACCGGCGCAGGTCGATGGTCGTCGCCATCGAGGAGGAGGGCGTGCGCTTTCGCTCCTACCTCGACGGCGCGGAGCGCTTCATCGGCCCCGAGACCTCCATGGAGGTGCAGGCCGCGCTCGGCTCGGACATCGCGCTCGCCTTCGACGAGTGCACGCCGTTCCACGTCGAGCGCGACTACACGGCCCGCTCGATGGAGCGCACCCACCGCTGGCTCGACCGCTGCGTGCGCTGGCACGCCGAGCATGCGCCGCCGGGCCGGCTTCTCTACGGCATCGTCCAGGGCGGCGTGTACGAGGACCTGCGTGGCGAGTCGAGCGCCTACGTGGCCGATGCCGCCACCGCGGGCATCGCGATCGGCGGCTCGCTGGGTCAGTCCAAGGACCAGATGCGCGAGGTGGTGGGGTGGTCGCTGCGCGGTCTGCCCGAGGCGCCCCCGCGGCACCTGCTCGGGATCGGCGACGTCGACGACCTGGTGCACGCGGTGGGCGCCGGGATCGACACGTTCGACTGCGCCACGCCCACCCGGCTGGCCCGCCACGGCACCGCGCTCGTGTACGACCCCGAGAGCCGCTGGCGCCTCGACCTCTCGAGGGGCCGGCACCGCACGAGCCGCGAGCCGATCGACGAGGATTGTCCCTGCCCGGCCTGCCGCGAGCACACGCGCAGCTACCTGCACTACCTGGTCAAGGCGAACGAGCTGACCGCCAAGCGGCTGGTCACGCTCCACAACCTGACGTTCGTGGAGCGCCTGATGCGGGGGATGCGGGAGGCGATCCTGGCGGGGAGCTTCGAACGGCACGCGCGCGACGTGCTGGCCGGGAGGCGGGGAGCGGCGGCGTGACGCGGGAGGGAGCCGCGAGCCCGGCCGACGCGCCCTACTGGCTCGACGGACCCTACGAGCCGCGGCCGCCGCTCGACCGAGACCTCCAGGTCGAGGCCTGCGTGATCGGCGGCGGAGCGGGCGGGTTGTCGTGCGCGCTCCACCTCGCCCGCCACGGCGTGGAGGCCGTCGTGCTCGAGCGCGGCGTCGTGGCCGGCGGCGCGAGCGGGCGCAACGGGGGCTTCCTGATCGCCGGGGCGGCCGCCTTCCACGTGGATGCCCGCGAACGCTACGGGCGCGAGCACGCCCGCCGCATCTACGCGCGCACGCTGGCGGCCCAGGAGGACGTGTACCGGCTCGCCCGGGAGCTCGGGGTGGAGGACGTGGCGCGGCGCGTGGGCGCGCTGCGCGTCGGCATATCCGAGGAGGAGGCCGAGCACGTGCGCCGGCACGTCGAGGCGCTGCGCGAGGACGGCTTTCCCGCCGAGCTGGTCGAGCGCGATCGGCTGCCGCCGGCGCTGAGGCGCTACGCGCACAACGCCTGCCTCACCGAGCACGACGGCACGCTCCACCCCGCCCGCTGGATCCGCGCGCTGGCGACGGCGGCGGAGCGCGCCGGCGCGCGGATCCACGAGGGGACGCCCGTCGACGCTCCGATCGCCGCGCCCGGCGAGGGCCTCGTGGTCGCCGGCCCGGCCACGGTCCGCGCCCGCCACGTGATCGTGGCCGCCGACGCCGCCGTCGGTGCGCTCGTCCCCGAGTATGCCGGTCAGGTGCGCCCCCGGCGCCTGCACATGGTGGCCACCGCGCCGGTGCCGGAGCGGCTCACCGGGCAGCTCGTCTACTCGCGCTGGGGCCACGAGTACCTCCAGCAGCGGCCCGACGGTCGAGTGCTCGCCGGGGGCTTCGGCGACCTGGACGGCGAGCGTTCCTACACGGAGGTCGAGGAGGGAAGCCCGGCGATCTGGGGGCGCATCGAGCGGCACCTGCGCGAGGACCTCGACCTCGACGCCGAGCTGACCCACCGCTGGGTGGGCGTGGTGGGCTACAGCGACAGCGGCCTGCCGTACGTGGGCGAGGTGCCCGGCCGGCCAGGACTGTACGTGGCGGGCGGCTACTCGGGCACGGGCAACGTGGCGGGGTTCGCGGCCGGCCGCGAGCTGGCCGACTTGGTGGCTGGCCGCAAGCACCCGGCTCGGACGAGCATGCTCTAGCGCGAGTTCTCCTGGATGAAGTCGCGCAGCCCGTCGATCTGCTGCTCGACGTCGTCCCTGCTCACCGGCGAGACGCCGCCGCCGCCCTCGTCAGAGGCCAGCAGGGCCAGCCCCACGGCGGCGATGGCGGCGATCACCAGCAGCAGGGCGAAGAAGCTCGCCGTGCGGCGCCGCCGGGCGGCCCGCGCCGCCTCGCGCCGGTCGCGCCG